>NZ_JAAHHE010000435.1:0-4503 GCF_010692525.1 Moorena sp. SIO3B2 | reverse complement strand
CACTTAGTCTGTTTAGGAATCTTTGACGGCTGGCTTTTAAATTCTGGGCAGAAATTAAGTCCTATCTCTCCTCTCTATCCAGGGTAAGCGCATCTTGTTGGGTAACCGGGGGTAGTTCTCAATAAACCCGGCCTTGTCTTGATCTAGTCGCTCATGGGGGAAACCACGCCAGTTGCTCATGGGGGGAACCCCCAAGACCGCACTGGCTCCCCAAGACCGTAATGGTGCGTTTGACCCGTAATTAAATTCGCCACGGGTCGCACCTCTGCATCGCTATTGTGCTTATTGACAATCAATTTCCTATATATAGTGTTCATTGAATTCACTAAAAACTATATATAGAAATAAAAAAATTAGATGCGTTTACCCTGTTCTAGCTGTAGGGATTCTAAAAATAAAAGTACAAGAGCTTTTGTTCGTATGTTCTACTTTGAATATTCAGTTTTTGCTCACTTAGAGACAGTTCAAGTAGCTTGCCACTTGAATGTCAACCAAGCTAGAAAAATGCGTTACTTAATTACACTCAATCTACCGCCTCCTAACAATTCTTTGGAGTCCGTGAAGCAACTAGATGGAATCAAAGACTTAGAGATTGATGAAGATTATGGTCTAATTCTCATAAGTCCGAAGCGGGATTTGTATGTCATCCGTGTATCGGGTGACATGGATTCTCAAAAACTGATAGCAATACAACCGTTAGTCAAGGGAGTTCACGGTGATATAAAAATAGCTCCCACAGAATCTCAAGAAGAAGAGGATAAATAACATGCGTGTGTTAATTCAGATGCGATTTATGCCGGAACTCCGTGCTGCAATGACTGCCGAGAGTTTCACTATGACAACAGAGGCTGTTTCTATTGATGGCTTTTCACTGGATCAAAGTTATACACCTGTTTTGGTGCCTAATCGACAAAGACGAGAAGAGGTTGGAGTCACAGAAGTAGGACAACTATTTTCCTTTGATGCTCGCCCTGAAGTTTCCACTTATCTGGTAAGAGGTGAGGTGGCAGATGATGCACTAGAGCCTTTAATAGCGGCAGTTGAACAAGACCCTAATGGGATTGGTGTGTTTTCAGATCCACGAATTAGTGCGATCGCTATTTGTCCACCTGCTTCAGTGGGAACCCATCGAAATGTGGAGAATTTACTGCAATTTCCACAACTTCAAGCAAAAGGAATGGATGGGTCTAACGTAATGGTGGCGATCGTTGATAGCGGAGTCAATCTATCCCATCTAAACAGTAAGGGTAAAACACCTCAATTCGATGCGAGCAAAAGCTGGACTCCAGTATCTGGACTTACCCCAGGTAATATGCGTGTCGATCATGGAACAATGTGTGCCTTTGATGTCTGCATTGCTGCGCCAAACAGCACTCTTCTCGACTATGCCCTTCTCCAATCGCAGACACCAGGTGGCTCGGTAATGGATGGGTTTTTGAGTGATGCTGTCAAAGCTTTCAGTAACTTGCTGCAAATACTCTCAACAGCCCCAGAACCTAAACCAGCTTTGGTAGTTAATAATAGTTGGGGAATGTTTCATCCCTCTTGGGACTTTCCGGTGGGCCATCCTGGCAATTACAGTGATAATCCCAATCATCCTTTCAATATCATTGTTGAAAGTTTAGAGGATGCTGGTGCTGATATTCTTTTTGCTGCTGGTAATTGTGGTGCAGAATGTCCTGATCCAAGATGCCAACGCGTTACTAACAGACCCATTTATGGTGCGAATTCTCATCCAAGTGTCCTTAGCATTGCTGGGGTGACAGTTAATAAAGAGCGAGTTGGCTATTCTAGTCAGGGACCAGGACATCTCGACTCTCAAAAACCCGATCTTTGTGCCTATACTCATTTTGTTGGCTCAGGAGTTTATCGAGCAGATAGTGGCACTTCAGCAGCTTGTCCTGTTGCGGCTGGTGTTGTAGCATCGATTCGGACTAAGTATCCTCCTTCGGTTCTCTCTCCCGCTGAACTTCGTCAACTGTTGCGCCGAACTGCCGAAGATTTGGGTGTGGCAGGTTTTGACTACGATCATGGGTTTGGGCTGATCGATGTTCCAGCCATCCTCAATGCCCTAGAGCGGCTAGACATACCAGAATTACAAATAGGAGAGGCGGTTTCAGGGCATTTAAAGCAGACTGGCGATTCTAGCTTATATCGGGTGAGGGTCGGCACCTCATTGAGCCTTGAGCTAGATGGACAGGATGGTGTAGATTTCGATCTCTATGTCAGAAAGGCATTGCAGCCAACTATCAGTGAGTTCGACTATCGTGGGTATACCAGTTTACCTGACGAGAAAATTAGTATCCGACCTTCAGAACCAGGTGAATATTTTGTTATGGTTCGTTCTTATCGTGGAGCAGGAGATTTTTCTCTGAAAGCTAGTGTGGAATCCATCTTGAACGTGTAGGCGTTTGAGTAACAACTGTACCTGAAGGGGCGACGAAACAGGCTGAAATGCTTGGTATCTAACGCTATAGCATTTTTAAATTGGGTGAGGTACAAAGTTCTAGGTTTTAGGGAGTAGGGAGCAGGGAGTAGCGACTGCATCAGTTTCTTAAATTTGTTAACACCATTACACCAATTGTTAGATCTATAGTTACGGTGAATTTTTAAGGTAGGCATTGCCTACCTTTTTTTTGTATTTAAGGGTCAGTGTTTTTAGATTAGTTTATCTCCTTGAGGGAGATTGTAACTTTGACAAAGATATCTCTCTTAATGGATCCTTCCAGCTGCAGAAACCATGTTTCCATTAATTCATTTCCTTGAGGGAGATTGTAACTATTGGGAAAACAACGATTGTATTCACTGGGAAGAGTTTCCATTAATTCATCTCCTTGAGGGAGATTGTAACTTTACAGGGAAAATTTTAGAAGCTTATTTTGAGCCGGTTTCCATTAATTCATCTCCTTGAGGGAGATTGTAACCCTCTCCCTCCCACTCAGGTCATCCAAAGGAAATGAGGTTTCCATTAATTCATCTCCTTGAGGGAGATTGCTTTTTGCCCAAAAAGCAAAATGACAATCAGTGGGGGCTTGTACCCGCCACTGATTGAAGACCACAACTCGCTTGACCGTAGGTCACGCTGCGCGAACGCTCCAATTCAAAGTTCAAAATTATTAATTCAAAATGATTCGGACAATTCTAGATTTTTAATTTTTAATTTTTAATTTTGAATTACCCGGGGGGCTTGTACCCAGAATTAATTAATTCAAAATTTATGATTTTCTTTATTTTGAAGTTTTAATTTTGAATTTTGAATTACCCAAAGGGGTCAGTTATGACCAGCGTATCGAAAAAGGTCATCATCGCACAGAGATACGCCAGGGCAGGGTCTGTACCGGTTTCGGCACAAGGTTAATTTCACCTTCCCTAGCTCTGGGAAGGACTCCAAAGTTTGGTGATGGTGGTTCGTGTCCGCCGTCTGTGGAACAAAACTACTCGTGAAGTTCAGTTTTATCTGACTTCAAAAGCTAGTGATGCTCAGGTTTTAGCTTCGGCAATTAGAAAACACTGGAGCATTGAAAACGAGCTACATTGGACTATCGACTGTACTTTTGCCGAAGATGCTTGCCGTATTCGCTCTTTACACAGTCCCCGTAATGCGCGCTCTTTGGCGACGCATTGCTCTTACTGCCCTTGATCGTGAGCAAACTTACAAACGTAGTCTCCGGCAAAAAATGAAGCGCACTGCTATGGATAATAACTATATGATTCAAGTCCTTAGTTGTTTTCACAGGCGACAGATTAGATTCTTCTCATCCCTTGTGTCAAGCCTGATTGAGATGCTCTTACCCTGCCTCTCTATCCTCCATTCTGAAATCAGGATGAAGGAGTTTTTATTTATTGGTTCACCGATAATAATACCTAAGTTAGGCTATCAGGGTAAGCGCAAGAAAAAATTGCCCATAATGTGCATTGGCTGGATATCGGTTGATCGTGGCTCGAAACCCCTATAATCTCGTAGAACTTGATTCTCAATAGAGTTTAATAGTTGAGAATGAGCCCCGTTTTTTCTCAATAAGCTACAGCTTATTGATTCTTGCGCTTACCCTGGTTAGGCTATCTTATTATCAGTTTATCAAAGGTACCCTCAAGGGTACTGCCAAGAGGGATTTAGATCTGACATTATATAAATGTGTTGATTGAAATTAATTACAGCAAGAGGTAAAACCCATGCCTTACAAATACCATAAACCCTGTGTGTTCCAAGTTCCGATCAAATTAGAAGTACCAATTGTGCTCGACCTAGCTGTAGGTGCTAAGCGTAAGTGCTTTACTAAATATGAGGAAATGGAACTCGAAGAGAACGGAGCGGCTACTGATCAGTCCCCCGAACCAGTTAGCACTTAGTATCTTTAGCAATCTTTGACAGGAATCTTTGACGGTTGGCTTTGAAATTATCGGCATAAATTAAGTCCTATCTCTCCTCTGTTTCCTCCCTCCTGAGCTCAGGAGGGAGGAGTTTTATTGTAGACCTTAAGCGATAATCACCCCCACCAATAC
>NZ_JAAHHE010000434.1:0-4517 GCF_010692525.1 Moorena sp. SIO3B2 | reverse complement strand
CTCGGATTTCACGAGGGTTGGTATTTCACCAACATGGTTATCAAGTTGTCAAGGTTCTGTTACCTTGCGGCTAATCCCCCATACCTTTTATTAGGTAAGGTTTCTAGCCAACGAGTCGCACGTATTTCTTTGTACCAAGGGCGTTCTTTTTTTAAAGTTGGAAGAGTAGAACTTTGAACCTCATAAACACTACGTCTAGGATTTTTCTGGCTTTTCTTCCAAGGATAACCAACAGAGGTTGACTTATTGACCGAGCAAGTCAACGGACACGCCTCTCCACGAGTCCTCAAGTCGCAGTAATTCCCCATTTTAGGTGACTTAACCTGCTCATAGGAATCATTCCTATCCCTTAACAGATAGTTGTACTGCGCTAACAGCATATCCAGCCACCGATTCATGACAGTCATCTGCTGAGAACTTGGAATGAGCTTGTAGACGTATCCGTATTGCATGGTATCGACCTCTTTGTCCGTGCTATCTTAATTGTAGATTATAGAATCGTAAAGTGACCAGGAAATGGCTAAAACAGAAACAAAAAAAATGGGAAGACCCTGTATTCACGGGGAACCCAAAAGAGCACATACCATTAGAGTGACGGATAAGGCATGGAACGGACTGAAGCGATTAGCTTCCGTTGCCGGTGTAAGTCTCTCCGAATATTTGGAAGCCTTGGGAAAAGCCGGTGTATTGCCTAGTTAACAGATTGTGGCTTACGCCACTTGAGAGGGGAAATTCATCCCCGACCTAAGAGGACTGGGTATTCTTTCCCCTCTCAAACTCTCCTATTTTCGATAACCGAGGTATCGACTTTAATTTGCCTTGAATTTCACCTTCAAGTCTCCCCTCCTGTATACCTTCGGCTTTTGCCTCCTGATAAACTTTGGTTTGCCGTAAATCACTTAAGCTAAACATGGCTTCGATCTCCGTGCGACTGAGTTTGGGTAACTTATACACCAGTATGGTCTCTATTAATTGTAGAAGTTCTCGCTTTTGTCGTTCATTCTCCACCTCCTCAGTGGTTCGTTGAATCAAGTCTTGAGCAAATGCAATGGCAGAATCTTCCTCAGTGACAATTAGCTGTACTGTGGAGATACCCACCGATGGTGCAGAGGTCTCGGCTAATTCATCGAGATAAATCCGAGATACCCTTGGAGAATCGAGTAATTCTCGATACCTAAAAGTAGCTCCTTTCTCCACATTGCGGCTAGGGTAAATCACCACACCACGCCAATCATTGCTGAGTTCGGTTTTGTCTAAGTACAGAAAAATTTCACTAAAAAACCGGGAGTAAAATTGAGAGTCCCTCTGAAATTGGACTTCTACAAAATAAATTGGTTGTTGGGCTGTGGTGATTGTGGGCAGGAATACCCCATCAATTCTTGCATGCTAGTTGTTTGACTTCTACAGAAGCGAATTGATAAGCTTGTGCTTCTGTAGGGGAATGGTTAATTAATTCAAAAAAGATGCTGGGAAACGATTGAAACAGGCGATAAAATATGGTATCGGTTTTCACATTTAGTTCATTACTTAACTATAGAAATTCTACTACCTCATGGGTAGTAGAATTGCACTAAATAATTTGCTAGTAAATACCCCAATCATCAATAATTTTTTCTCTTTCAGAAACCGCCAATTGAGATAGATTTTTACCAAGAGCAGATTCCATTTCAGGGGAGAGAATTATGTGCTGATTTTGGTCAATAGCTATGTGCTTATCTACTTGCTCTTGGGTAAGAATACCCTGGCATACATAAGTTGATAGTATTTCGAGAACAACCTGAAATGCATTGTAAGGAATAGAAGTTAATTTAAACCCAGGAATATGAATATATTTACCCCCATTTTTATGGTGATATAGATAACGAATAGGATTATCATCTCGTTTGGCAGCATCTACCTCATCGATAGTTTTTCTACCAGGATAAACTTGAACCGCTTTTTTGAGCTTAATATTTTCCAATCCCTTAGCCCAAGGAATCCAGCGAGAAATATCCTGCTTAATTGTGCTCAACATTTCTGCTTCCGTTCTACCAGTTATTTTTTCCAAATTATCCAACCATTCCCTAGGAATAGTTTTCGGATTTTCGGCCAAGGGAATATCTAATTCTGCCTGGTTATATTCTCGACCAGAAAAAATTGCCAGATGATCGTATCCGACTTTAATTATTCCACCATATTGACCTCGAATGAGCATAGTACTAGAAAAACTTTTTTCGATTTCTGGAAACTGTTTTTTCAAGTCTGAGGAAATCTTGTATAGTCCATAAACTTTTAGCTTTACTAGATTTCCTTCGATATATTGCTCAAATTTTAGTTCTGGAATCGGAATGCCCAAACCCTTGGCATAACCAGCATTAACTATCGTATCGAAATAAAGTTGATTATTGTGATTTATCTTTAACTCGAAGTTTTGACTATTGATGGCAATATTACGTACTTCCTTATTGTAGTGAATGTCAACAAAATTTTCTCTAACAAGAAAATTAAACAGATTGATCATGTGACAAACATATTCGGCAATATTTAAGACAAATTGCCTAACTTTGACTGCACCAGCGATGTCCTGTTTGGCCGGATCGAAATTTCCAAGTAAGGGTTTGATGGCTTCTTGATCTAGTATCTTTACTAAGTCTTCTGGCTTGCCAAAAATAGCTTCATTATGAGAGTATTTTAAATGTTGCTGATAAATTTCAACCAAAGCAGCAGCAACATCTTTATAAGTTATCCCTTCTTGGTTAATAGCAGTGTTTCCTATTTCATTGGGTACTAAATAATTAACATAGCTATCTACAAAAACATACTCAGGCATTAATTGTTTAAATAAAATACTTTGTTTGAATAAATGTTCCAGTGTCTTTTTATGTGCACCATAAACAAAATGATGCAAAATACCTGTATTATTGAGAGAAGCTCCATTTTTATTAAAAACTTTTGATTCAGCTTCAAAAACCGATACTTTGGCGATACCTAATTTAGCTAAAATACATGCTGTTGAGACTCCCATAGCACCGGCTCCAATAATGGCTATATTTTGTCTTTGCTGAAGTGGTAGATTAAATACAGTTTCTAGCATTTTTTTATAGGGCAATCCCATCTAAATCAGGTTAAAATAGAAGCAAACGTGATTGGACTTCTTTTCCACGAGACTTCTTATTTTTGCTTGCTTCAAGGAGCATAGCAACGGAGTCGGAACGTTGATTTTATTTAAAGGGGCTACTTTTAGTATTTATGTTTAGTTCAATTGTTCTCTATGGCTGGTATCACAGTTGAGGGTGTGGAATGTGCCTTAAAAGTCACTAAGTCCGATTGTCATAATTGGTTTACTGACTGCTGTTACTTTACCTCATAAGTCTTAGAATTGCTATATACTTTATTAACTATTGCCTCTATTCCTCTCCTGGGATGGGTTAGGGGTGGGTTATGCCTCTTGCCTCTTCTCCCGATTACCGATTACCGATTCCCGATTCCCAATTCCCGATTACCGATTCCCTGTTCCCGATTCCCTGTTCCCGATTCCCTAAAATCCAAAAATTCTGTACCTTACCCCATTGAGAATTACTATCTATGGAAACTCAACCTGATTCAAACCTAACTGATTCAAACCTAACTGATTCAAACCTAACTGAAATCCCTTCTGGAGAAACCTGGAACTATGAAGCGACGGTGGCTAAAGTGGAAACTATCATTAGGCAAATAGAAACGGGAGAACTAGCACTAGCCGACGTGTTTGATCAGTTCTCCGCTGCTGTCGAATATCTCCATGAATGTGAATATTTTTTGGATCAGCGACAGCAACAGATGGATTTGTTGATTGAGACGCTGAGTGATGATTCAGATTTTTAAGAGTAATTAGCCCATTCCTTGAATACCAACATGTCCAGCAAAGGCATACCAATCTTCACTAAAGCCCTTGAATTCCAGATCTTTCAGGCTAAATTTTACGTGATTCTCCTCCACAGTAAACTTAATGGTATTATCAGCATTAGCTTGATCAGTAACAATCACCAATTCAGTGCCTGCTGGAATTTCCTGCTTTGATACTTCATTCAACATATTAGATTGAATAGGAGCTCGCTTAATTACCGTATCTTGATTAAAGAAAAGGTTAAGTAAAACCGGTTGATTGACTAAGGTATTCTGATAAATAGGAATGTTGAAAGCAGTCTTATCCTCTTGTTTAGAGACTACATTACTAACCGTCTCTACCGGTTGAATACTCTCCATCATAATTGCTACATGGTCTTCAAAGGCATACCAATCACCACTGAACCCCTTAAACGCAATATCTTTTAAACCCATTTTAATGTGATTGCCAGATTCCTGACCATAATAGCGAAGTACTAATAGAGTACCTGCTGGTACCATCTGACGTTTATTATCAGGCAATTGCGACGATTGAATCGGCTCTTGCTTGAGATAGCTATCTTGCTTAAACAGAATTCTTAATACATTTGCCATGACATGATACCGGTTTTTAATTGGATAAGGTAAAAATTTTTTAGAATTGAGAATGTAGA
>NZ_JAAHHE010000433.1:0-4530 GCF_010692525.1 Moorena sp. SIO3B2 | reverse complement strand
GAACTTGTAATCATCTGAATAGTTATTTGCTGTTGTGCTAATGCCTCAAAAAACTGAGCCACAACCAGGGGTTGTGCCACCATACCACCCCCAACTAGACTAACTTTAGCGATGTCTGTATCCACTAGAATCTCCCCACAACCAATACTTAGTGCTAAAGCGTTTAAAGCCATCGATGCTGCTTCAGCATCAGCTTGGGCCACCGTAAACGCAATATCACAGGTGGGGATACCATTAAGCCTATGACAGCGTTGAGACTGAATAATCATATCAACACTAATATTTTCCTGTGCCAGTCGTCCAAAGACTTTTGCTGCCATTCCCGGTTGATCTCGGACATGGCGAATTGTGATACAAGCTTGGTTGAGATCAACCACAGCACCGCATACTGGGGATGGGCTTGAATCGGTAGAAAACTCCTGAATTGAATCAGGTCCGAGCACTACAGAACGATCAATCTCAAAAGCCTGGCACAAAACAGCAACAGCGCGATCGCATACCTCAGCATTAATCACACAGGTGATCTTCAACTCAGAGGTAGAAATCATCTCAATATTAACTCCCGCCTCTGCTAGAGTAGAAAACATTTTAGCTGCAACCCCAGGACGTCCAATCATACCAGTCCCAGTAATTGCCACCGTTGCCATGTTCTGCTCTACCATCATGTCTACCTCTGCAGAAGTAATCAGCTCTTTAGACCTATTGCAAAAGTACTTTTCTGATAGTGTTTGGGTCAATTCTTGTCCACTCTTCCCTGTTCCCTGTTCCCTGTTCCCGACTTCTGTAAGAAGTCTTTTGAGTTTAGTTTCACTCACTGCAGCTCCTAAAGTCTCACCTTGTTCAAAACCTCTGTTCACTACCGTCAACGCAATATCCTTAGCATCGTCCTCCTGAATTGACTGAATAATCAGATTAACATCCAAATTGTCACGAGCAATCTCACCAAATAACTCTGCGGTTACCCCTAAACGATCCCGCCCTTGCCATCGGACTACTTTTACCTGATTTGTCTCCAATTCCACTCCATATACTGCCTTGTTAATCTCCAACCCTTTCAGAGAACGAGGTTTAGCTATCGGAGAAATTATCCTAGTTCCTGGTGCATTGTTCCAGCTTGAACGTACAACCAAAGGTACGCCATAATTACGAGCAATCTCTACCGCCCTAGGATGTAGCACCCTTGCCCCTAAACTCGCTAACTCTAGCATTTCATCACAAGTAATTTCTGGGATTAATTGTGCCTCTGGTACAATCCGAGGATCAGTTGTAAAAATGCCTGGAACATCAGTATAAATTTCGCACAAATTTGCTTGTAAGGCAGCCCCTAACGCCACAGCTGATATATCTGAACCGCCACGTCCTAGAGTAGTAATTTCAAAATTATCACCACTGCTCATCCCCTGAAATCCAGCTACAACTACCACTGTTCCTTGATTGAGATAGTGCTGAATTCGCTTTGGCTGAATTTCCCAAATTCTGGCACGACCGTGTTCAGTATCAGTAATAATTCCTACTTGTGCCCCAGTTAAAGAAATAGCGGGTTGTCCCAATTCCTGCAATGCCATACTCAGCAAAGCAATTGATACTTGTTCTCCAGTAGACAGAAGCATATCCATCTCCCGAGCACTGGGATTCGTCGAGACTGCCTTCGATAAACTGAGCAAGTCATCAGTGGTTTTACCCATCGCCGAAACCACTACCACCACAGTATTATTATTTTGGACTGTTTGCTTCACCCGCTGGGCAACTGCTTTAATTCTTTCAACTGATCCAACCGAAGTACCACCATACTTTTGGATAATTAGCATTATCTAGCCTCAGATAAAGTATTAATTTTAAATTGAAGTTAATTAAAAATTAAATAGTGATCATTTTTGTTGCTTTAGCAATGGCTAATCGAAGGATTTAATCTGAAAATAGGATTAAGATAAACAAGTAACAGGAAACTTCTGGGGAACAGTATGAAAGAGCGATTGAGCCCTATAATACCACGGAATTTCGATGACCCTTCCCTGTTCCCTGTTCCCTGTTCCCTAAAAACCCAGAACTTTGTACCTCACTAAATTGCAAACCGCCGTATTACATCTCAAGCAGCGCTATATCATTCTCTTTGTTGAGCTGAATCAACTCAGCTACACCATCCCATAGAGCATAGCGTGCTTTGAGAGCATTCTCAGCAGAATTGAAAGCTTGCTCCCATTTCACAGGATCATCACCACAAAGATTTTTTAAGAGTTTTTTACCCATCGGAACATGCTGATCCTCATCCAGAAAATTATGCCTGTCTAGATAGAGACGCAAAGAATCCCAAGTAAATCCATAGAGACTATCTAAAGTAGCAATAACCTGTCTGAACATAGCAGGAATGATATCTTCTCGACCTAGTAGAAAAGCGGCAGCTACTTCATGGGTTGACTTAGTCGTAGTTTCCAACGTGAATTTAACAAACGTTTTGGTTAATTCAGGTATCGAAATAGAAGCTAGAGTTTGGTTAGCTGGAATACCTTTTCTAAGAGAAGAGATAAACGTTTTAATTGGATTAGTATCAGCACCTATCTCTGTCATAGCCACCATATAGAGATCATAGTGACTGATGTAATTTCCTGGTGAGACTTCATCAGTCTCTTCAGCTAAAACAATCTCATTCACCATCCTGGCAGAATTAATATCTGTTGGTGGCACCCAAGGTACATCCAAGCAAGTGACTCGGTGTTGAAGAGTCTTAATCAGAGACATAAAATCCCAAACAGCAAACACGTGAGACTCCATAAATATCTGTAGAGATACCAAGTCATTTAACTGTTGGTAAAGGGGGTGGTTTATCAGAGCCATACGGCTTGGTTTAAGTTGTTCTTCCAGCTGAGTGTAATAGTCGAAACTCTTATAATTTTGCATTTCGATAATCTTCATGATTTGTCTCCTTAATAACCTATAGAGTTGTTTAATTTTGTGAGGCACAAAGTCCTCGGTTTTAGGGAACAGGAAACAGGGAGGTGTATCTCACTTTTGTAAATTTTGCGTAGGGTGCGTTAGGGGTGGGCTCGCCCTGATTTTCTGCCTCTTCGCCACCATTGAAATAGCCCACCCCGTAACGCACCACCGAGTCAAACAGCTTTTAGGAGATGCACCCGAACAGGGAAGATAGAAGAGGGAATAGCAAGGAAATTGCATCAAGACAGGAAAAAAATTCTGTGTACCTCTCAGATAGGGCTCTTTAATGAATTGTGATAATTTTGTTCCCTAATCCCTACTCCCTACTCCCTACTCCCTATTCCCTTTCCTAGATAATACCGACATAATTTCTGGCAAAATCCCTAGCAAATGTCACCGATGTAGACAATTGCTTCAATTTCGATTCACTCAACTTATTGAAGAAACGGACATTGTCTACATCCTTCTCTTCAGACTTATGGAGCATATGCAACATCGAACAAGAGAATTCTTGAGCACGCCAAATATAGGGCAAACGAACTTCCGAGTAGCGTTTTAGGTAAGACATATCCCGTTTTTCCTGGTAGTAACTTACCAATACTTCTCCGAGAACACCCGCATCCTGTACCGCCAGATTTAAACCTTTCCCACCGCAAGGTGTAATAATGTGACCCGCATCACCAGCTATCAATAACCGTTGGTACTGTAAAGGTTCCATAACATAACTGCGCATGGATAAAATCCGCTTGTCAAAGATTTCCCCTTCTTTCAACCTCCATTCTTTTTTCGCCAGACGCTTTGCCAAGGTACTCCAGATCCGTTGATCAGGCCAATTTTTAAGCTCATCATCAAGTGAAACTTGTAAGTAATAACGAGAAATCTTGGCATTGCGCGGCATGTGAGCTCCAAAGCCATCATGATCCAAGCCATAGATGACATGTTTTGCAGAAGGTGGTGCGTAAGCTAAAATTGCCAGCCAGCCGTAGGGATGCTGTTTTGTGTAGATGTCTACCGCTCCGTCTGGAATTGATTGGCGCGAGAGTCCATGATACCCATCACACCCTGCTACAAAATCAGCATGAATCGTGATCGTGGTGTCACCATCCTTGTCGTAACACTCAACAATGACGCCGTCATCGGTTTGAGTAATTTTTTTCCCCTCATGGCGTAACAGTAACTTACCACCTGCATCCAGATATCTTTGGATCAGATCGTCATTGAGATCGCTTTGGGGATAAATGTAATGGACATCCCCATCAGCTAACTTTCCGTAATCAAAGACAACGCTGTAATCAGGGTAACGAAATTCACAGGTATCATGGGTATACCCCTTTTGGAAAATTGTATCCGCTAGACCATGTTTTTTGAGTAGGTCAACTGTCGTGCTTTCCAGGACACCTGCACGCGCCCTCGTATATATTTCCTCGCGGTTGTATCTATCCGCAATGATACAATCAATCCCATTTTGTAGCAGGATATTACCAACTACAATGCCAGCTGGACCTGAACCTAAAATACAAACTGATGTTTTCAATGCTGTACTATTAGTCATGGTTTAAACTACCTCTTTAGTTAGTGTTTAATAAAAGGAGATCACAT
>NZ_JAAHHE010000432.1:0-4533 GCF_010692525.1 Moorena sp. SIO3B2 | reverse complement strand
ACAGACAAATATGCCTCGAAAATATCTTTGACGTAGGATTGGATGCCCCCTTCACACTCAAAAATCTCTAGGAAAATGAATACGTAGTTAGATGCTGTTTTCTGTGTGCCGCTCAAATTCGTTAGTTTTGAATTCGATTCACCTATCTTAGCCTCGAACTATTTCTAATAGCATTAGGGATATTAGGGAAAAACAACCAAGAACTTGTAGCCATGGCAGATACGCTTAAGATCCTACATTCCGCAGGCTGGTTGACTGACTTTAGATCATGGCGTAGGTTGGGTTGAGGCAACGAAACCCAAGACCAGTGAGGTTTTCATTGGGTTACCCTATGGCTAAGCGCTCCCTACGGGATAATCAGCATTTCAAGGGTCTTGTCAGTCAATCAGGGTTTCTATGTCTTCCCACCCCTGAGCACCTCCGATGGTGGCGCTCCAGCGCAATCATCACAATGCTCACAAATGGATGAAGTACTCCTTTGTTCCCTCACGGATCAGCCAGGTTCTCAAACTGATGGGTCAGAAGCTAGCTGAATCTGTTCACAATCGGTTGCAGGCAGCAGTGGCAAGGATTGGCGACTGGTTGCAGTTAAGTTAGTGGGGGTATCGAAGCCAAAAACCATTGGAAATTTTGAGATGACATCGGTTATTTCATATTATGGGTTCATTTTTCTTGCGTTTACCCTGATACAATTCTGGCTTGATGGTGTACAATCAGGGGAAAAAGTTCAATGTTGTGTGGGCAAAAGTGAAAATTATTACAGAAGCCAGTAGCAAGAGGTTAATATGATTGTATTAAGTGAATATTTAAAAAGCCTTGCAATTCTAGGAGGAATTATTGCGGTATTATATGTTATCACCTTTGTGATTCTTCCGCCTATATTTCGTCGATTCTCCTCTGACGCAGCAATCACAAGCTTAAAAATTATACGTCAACCTTTATTATTATTTGTACTACTTTTACGAATTCAAATTTCATTAATTCCTAAACTTAAACTAAGCGAAAATTATGAAGTTTGGGTAAATCGAGGATTAACCGCTGCAATGATTGCGATAATCACTTATGTCACCGCTCAAATTTTAACTAAAGTTATTCTCTACTACTTAAAGAAGTATTCAGAGCAAACAGAAGCCATGTGGGATGATGTTTTGCTTCCCATTCTTCAAGGCATCTTGCCTATTTTAGTCTATGTTATTGGCGGCTCACTATTCTTACAAACTTTAGGAATAAACGTGGCTGGAGTCTGGGTCGCCCTTGGAGGAGCATCTTTTATTCTTGGCTTTGCATTCAAAGATTCCCTCGCCAATTTTCTGAGCGGTTTGGTTTTATTAGTCGATACTCCTTTTCAATTTGGAGATGTGATTTTACTGTCTTCCGGTCAACTTGCAGTGATCAAAAAAGTTGGTTTGCGAGTTACTCATCTGTATGTTGTGAGTAACCACAGTGATGTCTACCTTCCTAATTCTACCTTTGAAACAAAAGAAATTGTTAATCTCACTCGTCCAACTCCCCATTATTACGATCAACTGGAACTTCCGATCATGTCAACAGTTGATCCCGGTCAAGCAATTCAGTTGATTGAAAACGTGATCTTAGCTCACCCCGACACAATGGGACTAATCGATCGCAAGCTTGAACTTTTAGAAAAGTTTTATGGATTTTCTAAGCCGGGAATCAGAGCAGAACAGAAGCGAAAAGTGGGTTTAATCCGGTTAAAAGCAGAACAAAAAGTGAATCATAAGTTAGAGGAAATTGAAAATGCGTTTGATCGCTTGTCCGAGCAAGTGGATCGGTTTGAAAATGAAGGCTTAGAATACAGTGAAATCCGTATAATTCAGGGAGATTATTTGAATATTTGTGAGCAAATGGGTTTATCGACACAAGCGGTTCGTTTGGGAAATCGTCAACGAAAATTAACTTTAGAAGAAGGAGAGCATGCCCAATCTGGAGGAGACTCCCTGATTGGTTTAGTCAGAGAATGGTATAACACCTGGTGCAAAGATCCAGATTTGTTGTTAGAAGATCATAAATTACTGCGCGAGTCTTGGGAACAAAAAATTACCATTCTTAAGCGCAAAGCCAATCAATTATGGCTGAGAGCGAATAATCTCTCCATTGATGATACCCGATTTGATGATGTTGTTGATGATCTGATTATGTGGTTACAAGAACGATTTAAACGCTCCCGCATCGAATGGCAAAATCCGAAAATTTGGATGGAAGAAATTAAGATGGTGGGAGGATCACAAATGGACTCCAACAAAGTTTTGACTGTCAAGTTTTTTGTAGATGATATTAAGCTAGAACACTGCGAGCGGGGAAATCGTGTCAAAAATGAACTTTATCGGGAACTAATTTGGCAACTCAGACAAGCTTATCTAGCCAAATAAAGCGATTGCGATCGCCGGATTGCATCCCCTATTAGGCGTAGGTAGTGGTACACAAGTAGTGACTTTAGCTCCCGTTACCTTGACCAGACCCTAGCCAAATCACTACATCTTTACCATTACCTAGGCGTAAATAGAGTTAGGGGTCATGCATGAAGCTTCCACCACCTGGCTAACCGAGGTGGTGGTGTCCTATGCTAATCTGGAACTACCGCTAGTCCACAGATCACACAAGCACGCCCAGCTTCTAGGCGGTCGTCGAGATCTTTTGCTGGAACGACCCTCGTTGCCATTTCTGCGAACGAGTTTAAGTACACCTCTAGCCCCGATGTTGTAAGCGCCGTTGAGGTCGGCATTGAAACACTTACCTGATAAGAAGGTTGCTAGGGAGTAATTTCTTGAATTTCGTTTAACCGTACCGGAGCCATCGTAGGCCAGTTTGGAAGTGTAAGCAGCCACGACTTCTACAACTTTTCCGCCAAGTTCAGTCCACTTCATTTCTGTGAAATCACGAATTTTAGCTTTGAGCCACCCGTGAAATTTCTGCCTCAGGTTAGATCTCTTTTTTCCACCTTTAGGCTTCCATCCTTTGAGGTTCTCAAACACGATTGCTTCAGAATTGAATTTCTCAGCAATCTCAACAATTCGTTTAGAAACTATATGGCTAATTTGGTTGTTGATTCTTTGGCATTTTTGGTAGGTCAAACAGCAGAAACCTTTATGAAGTTTCCCCCCTTTGCCCATAGTCTTGGAGGCTCGGACGGATACGGATCTTAGTCGTTTGTCCCTACGGTCTATGTCTCTTCCGGGGTGAACGAAATCACGGTGGATTACAGTGCCGGTGTGGGTTACAACTGCTATTGTTGCGGTGGTATTGATGCCTAGATCTACCGCAGTAACGTTGCCTTCTGGCTTGCGCTTTTCTGGCTTGCAAGCAAATGGAACAGATAAATGACAGTACCTATCATTGAATATCAATGACGGGGACATGATTTTGTTAGTCCCACAGGTGTGGCGGTTTCTTAATCCGGTAATTTGAACTTTCGTCCAGTCCCAGTTTTTACCATCAAAAACCTTAATTTCTACTTGGTCGAAACCATGTAACTTATAACACTGTCCTTTGTATAAAGCAGGATAGCAACCAGTCCCAGCATTTAGTTTTGGTGGCTTACTATCTTTTCTTTTTCTGTTTCCAGATTGCCAGTCCCTATAACGAGTGACATAGCTACTAACCTGTCCCGCCGCAAACGAGATCGCAGCCCGACGGTAGTAGCTGGGAAATTTGTAAAAAGCTTGATTGAACTGAGGGTATTTTATATTAGGTCGCTTGGCGGTTTGATGCATTAGCCGCTCTACAGCAGGAGTTAATTGATCTGCTGTCAATCCACCAAGTTCAGACCAGTGAGTGTAGATGATACCAACCAAATACTTGCAAGCCTGACGATAAACTTTGACCGTCTCCGCAAATAATTCTTTTTGCGAGGGAGAAGGATTAAGCTTCCACTTATCAGTTCTGATCACTTTGGTTGGTGTCTTCACTAATATAAAACAACTATATTAACTAATATATTAACCTATGAAAATATAGATTGCCAGAGGTTTTTTATTGTTTATTTTTTTGTTACTGGCGTGGACTAACCCCCACCTGAACGTTCGCGTAGCGTGGCCTGCGGCCAGGTGGGGGAATGCGTCTCACGTCTTGTTCAAAAATACCATAGCTCTGCGAGCTAAGCTGCGGAATGTAGGTTAAGATACTTGGCACGGAGGAAATTCTTGGAAATTGCTATCAAACAAAAATCCCACGTACATTGAGCCGTGGGATTTTCAGAAAAGCTTTTTTTTAATGACTAATCACTAACCACTCGAAATCCCACAAACTCTAGTTCAAACTCTAGTTGTAGGATGAGACTGATGGTTAAGCGAATCTTAAAACAGACCCCAAGTCAAAGACTGATCAATGGGTAAGGTAGCACCAACACCAAGCCAGATGGTGACTAGGGTACCAAATAAAAATACCGTAGTTGCCACTGGACGGCGGAATGGGTTCTGGAATTTGTTCACACCTTCGATGAAGGGAACCAGCATCAGACCCAAGGGAACTGATCCCATAGCAGCAATACCCAAAAGTTTATTAGGGAGAATCCGC
>NZ_JAAHHE010000431.1:0-4534 GCF_010692525.1 Moorena sp. SIO3B2 | reverse complement strand
ATGCCAAAAGCCGGAAAACCATGGCAAGCCCGTCTTATCACGCACCCTACGCACCTCCCCCATCTCCCCATCTCCCCATCTCCCCATCTCCCCACACTTCCCACCCTCTCTACCTAGCCTCACCAATCACAGTAAAAGCCGCCCAAGCTTTCGGGTCTGGATTACCATCTCCATCATTAAGCATCGATAACATCGCCTCTCGCATCGCTTTCGCTTTATCGAATTTGTGAGTGTAAATATTAGTATAAAACTCCCTCATCAACTTGACCGTATCATGATCAGGTATTTTCCATAGGGACACCACCAAACTGGGTACACCTGCCGCAATCAAAGAACGGGATAAACCAACTACCCCTTCCCCTTTAATCTCACCTCTACCAGTATCACAAGCACTCAGGACGACTAACTTTGCTTTCAATAAGGATTTTTCCGGTAGTCCGTAACCAATCAGAATTTCATCACTGGTGAGAAAGCCATCATGGTCTGGTTGCTCAGGAGCTAATGCGATCGCACCGGGATAACCAATACCATTGACATCATCGAGTAAACCATGGGTGGCTAAATGGATAACGGAAGCATTGGCCATTTTTTCCACAATGGTTGATTCTGTTGCTTCTGCTCCAATTAGAGCTTTTGTATTCAGCAATTGAGCAATGGTTAAGGCTTCTGTTTCTGCACCCAGTAGAGGGGTTAAGGCTTTTTGTTCTAGTCCTATTTTAATCGTAGGCATGGTGGGATTACCCACAATCAATGGTTTTCCCCGGCTGTGTTGGACTCGATGCCAATGTTTACGGGTGAACGACAGGGATTGGATCGAAGGAGCAGTGAGAATGGTATGGTTTTCGATTAGATAATTTCCGTCATCATCTAGCAGAGCAGCAAAGGGAACCAGAAATAGTTCTTGATGGGGGATAAAAATAATACGGTCTGATGGGTTTGTTGGTAATACGTCAACAATGGGAGTAATCAGCAGTTGGTAGAGTTCCTGTAGTCGATTACTATTGTTAGGGTTTGGTGGTGAAGCAGGATTCTGATTACCTCGACCTCTGACACCAATCTGCAGACGACTGACTTTAACTAGTTCCGCCAGAGTAGTATTTTGGGGTAACGTATTACTACGGAAAGTAATCTCACCAGTTGGAGCAATCACCCAAATATAAATCTGGTCATCAACAATGGAATATTCCACCAAGGTGGCTTGTTGCTGTTTAGCAATCTCTTGAATGTCTTCAAGAGTAAGAGTTTTGGTTTTTTGAGGAGTTTCAGATAACTGTGCCGCTAATAAATCAATCAGAGCGCGGTTGCGACCCCGTTCGGAAATCTCTAAGGCTTGTTTTGGTTTACCTTGAGCAACCAACACCTGTTGTAAGAGACGATAGCTGCGAGATTGTTTTTCAAAAATAGAAATCTTCCAATCATCTTTGTTACGGAGGATATGGCGGATATCTTCCCAAATTTTAATGGCATCAAACAGGTTAGTTTGAGCCTGTTCTAATTGATTATTTTCTAACAAAACAGCACCGCGAATACTCAGGGGTATAGCTTGAAGCCGACGATCTAAAATTTTCCTAGCAATAGCTAAAGATTGTTGGTAGTAATCAATCGCTTTTTTGTACTTTTCCAGAGAGTAGTATGCAAAACCTAGATTATTTAGGGAGTAAACTTCACTCATGCGGTCTTCGATTTCCCTAGGAATAGCTAAAGATTGTTGGTGATAATCAATCGCTTTTTTGTACTCTCCCAGAGAGTAGTATGCAACAGCCAGACCAGTCAGGAAGCCAGTTTCACCCTGGCGGTTTCCGATTTTCCTAGGAATAGCTAAAGATTGTTGGTAGTAATCAATCGCTTTTTTGTAGTCTCCCAGATTGCCGTATGCAACACCCAGATCACTAAGGGACTTAGCTTCACCCTGGCGGTCTTCGATTTCCCTAGCAATAGCTAAAGATTTTTGGTGGTAATTAATAGCTTTTTTGTACTCTCCCAGATTATAGTATGCACTACCCAGATTACCCAGGGAGTAAGCTTCACCCAGGCGGTTTCCGATTTCCTTATCAATAGCTAAAGATTGTTGCTGGTAATCAATCGCTTTTTTATAGTCTCGTAGATAATAGTATGCAAGACCCAGATTAGTCAGGGAGCGAGCTTCACCTTCGCGGTTTCCGACTTCCCTATAAAAAGCGATCGCTTCTAGCTGGTAATAAATCGCTTTGTTGTAGTCTCCCAAACTCTCGTATGCATTAGCCAGATTAGTCAGGGAGCGAGCTTGACCCTTGCGGTGTCTAATTTGCCTAGCAATAGCTAAGGATTGTTGGTAGTAATCAATCGCTTTTTTGTAGTTTCCCAAACTCTCGTATGCATCACCGAGATTAGTCAGGGAGATAGCTTCACCCTTGCGGTCTCCGATTTCCTTAGCAATAGCTAAGGATTGTTGGTAGTAATCAATCGCTTTTTTGTAGTTTCCCAAACTCTCGTATGCATCACCGAGATTAGTCAAGGAGATAGCTTCACCCTTGCGGTCTCCGATTTCCTTAGCAATAGCTAAGGATTTTTGGAGGTAATCAATCGCTTTGTTGTACTCTCCCAGACCAAGGTATGTAAGACCCAGACTAATCAGGGAGGCAGCTTCACCCTCCCGGTTTCCGATTTGTTTATAAATTACCAATGCTTGCTGCCAAGACTGTAATGCTTCTCGGAACTCACTGCGATAAAGCTGACTAAGTCCTTGCTCAACGAGTTTGTCCGCCTCGGCTTGCTTACTGTCTACTTGAACTATGGCATCACTAGGGGCTATAGTCCCTTCTTGCTCTGGGCTAACCGTGTTTTGTTCTTGAGCCAGTGCTGGTAAGGTGAGGAATCTAGCCACAACAGGCAATTCACAAGGAGTGAAGCAGACAGTGAGAAGTCCCAACCATAAGACCTGCTTAAGTTTCATATCGGATATTGAATCATTACTTACTTGGCCATATCTGAGATATTCCTGAGCTTATGCAATGATTAAGGGAGCAGGGAGTCGGGAGTCGGGAAGTCTCTACCTAGCCTCGCCAATAACCGTAAAAGCCGCCCAAGCTTTCGGGTCTGGATTACCATCTCCATCATTGATCATCGATAACATCGCCTCTCGCATGGCTTTCGCTTTATCGAATTTGTGGGTGTAAATATTAGTGTAAAACTCCTTCATCAACTTGACCGTATCATGATCAGGTATTTTCCATAACGACACCACCAAACTGGGTACACCGGCGGCAATCAAAGAACGGGATAAACCAATTACCCCTTCCCCTTTTATCTCACCCCTACCAGTATCACAAGCACTGAGCACTACTAACTTTGCTTTCAATAAGGGTGGTTTCTGGTGTTGGTCACTGATCATAATTTCACGACTGGTGAGAAAGCCATCATGGTCTGGTTCCTCAGGAGCTAATGCGATCGCACCGGGATAATCAATACCATTGACATCATCCAGTAAACCATGGGTAGCGAAATGGATAACCGAAGCATTGGCCATTTTCCGCACAATGGTTGGTTCTGTTGCTTCCAAACCAATCAGAGCTTTTGTATTGAGCAATTGAGCAATAGTTAATGCTTCTGTTTCTGCACCCAGTAGAGGGGTTAACGGTTTTTGTTCCAGTCCTATTTTAATCGTAGGCATGGTGGGATTACCGACAATCAATGGTTTTCCCCGGCTGTGTTGGACTCGATGCCAATGTTTACGGGTGAACCACAACGATTGGATCGAAGGAGCAGTGAGAATGGTATGGTTTTCGATTAGATACTTGCCCTGATCATCTAGCAGAGCAGCAAAGGAAACCAGAAATAGTTCTTGATGGGGGATGAAAATAATACGGTCTGATGCAGTTCTTGGTAATAAGTCAACAATCGGAGTAATCAGCAGTTGGTAGAGTTGGTGTAGGGGATGTTGTAGTAGATTATTATTGTTAGTATTTAGTGGTGAAGCAGCATTTTGATTACCTCTACCTCTGACACCAATCTGCAGACGACTGACTTTGACTAGTTCCGCCAGAGAAGTATCTTGTGGTAATGTATTACTACGGAAAGTAATCTCACCAGTTGGAGCAATCACCCAAATATAAATCTGGTTCTTAACAATCGAATATTCAACCAAAGTTGCTTGTTGTTGTTGAGCAATTATTTGAATGTCTTCAAGAGTAGGAGCTTTAGTTTGACGACGTTCAGATAACCGTGCCGCTAATAAATCAATCAGAGCGCGGTTGCGACCCTGTTCGGAAATTTCTAAGGCTTGTTTTAGTTTACCTTGAGCAACCAAAACCTGTTGTAAGAGACGATAGCTGCGAGCTTGTGCTTCAAAAATAGAAACCTTCCAATCATCTTGATTCCCCAGGTTTTGGCGGATATCTTCCCAAATTTTAATGGCATCAAACAGGTGA
This sequence comes from Moorena sp. SIO3B2, assembly GCF_010692525.1. Classification (NCBI taxonomy): domain Bacteria; kingdom Bacillati; phylum Cyanobacteriota; class Cyanophyceae; order Coleofasciculales; family Coleofasciculaceae; genus Moorena; species Moorena sp. SIO3B2. The sequence goes on along the minus strand of NZ_JAAHHE010000431.1, from coordinate 128 downwards.
GTTTTTGCCTGTTCTAGTTGATTGTTTTCTAAGAAAGTAGCACCGAGATTATTCAGGGAGTAAGCTTCACCCTTGCGGTGTCCGATTTCCCTAGCAATAGCTATGGATTTTTGGTGGTAATCAATTGC
>NZ_JAAHHE010000430.1:0-4570 GCF_010692525.1 Moorena sp. SIO3B2 | reverse complement strand
GTGAAGGTGGTTCTGAGAGTACCAATGACCACATCATCGTTGTCAGAACTTTGGTTAGGATTGAGAAGCCAAATCACACCAGGGGTGACGGAGATGTTGTTGTTGACTTTGTACTTATAGAACGCTGAAACCTGGTAGGCAAAATCATTGTCAAAGTTACTGTTGCCATTATCCAAATCCAGTCCTCTGAGGGTTGGTGCCGCACCACCAAAAATTCCGGCCAGATTACCTTTTTTGCCCAAATCGGGGAAAGCGATACCAGCAGCAAAGTTCCAAATTTCAGCATCACCCAAGCCAATCAACTCAGCATCGGTGTAGCCTGCCCAGCCATTGAGTACGATGTTGGGGGTAAGTCTCAAAGAGGTTTCAACACCGAAAGAGTTGCTTTCCACCCTTGCGGTATCAAAGTCAACTGTGCCTAAACTGGTAGCATTCCCCAAAGCTGTTGGATTGAGATTAGCCAGGGCTGTGCCAGTACCCCCTAGGATTAAACGGGGTCGTCCAGCACCATTATTTTCGTAACCCCGAATGTAGGTGAATCCAACTTTGAAATCACTACCATAAACCAACTGAGCGATCGCAGAAAAGTTGCCATTGAATAGACCCTGGCCTTCTTGAGGATTGCTAGCGGTGTTGGAGATGTAACCTAAATCAATCCGAACATCCTTGATGGGCTTGATGGCAAGAGCAGCACCAGCACCGAATGGCCCAATCCGATAGATGGGATTACGTTCAGCAAAACGGGTAATAGCATTGGAACCACCAGCACGACCTTCAAAGAAAGGGTTAACGGTATCGACGTAATAGTGATGCAGTGCTCGGTTAGCCAACAGTTGAACCGTTACTTTATCCCCTAGGGGGAACTTATAGCGCAAGATATCAATAATAACGTCATTACCACTCGGTCCATCGTAGGTAAAGCGACCTTCTTGAGTTCCCGCCAGCTCGCCACCAGCCCCTGTGATCAAGGTTGGGGCATCCCCAGCCTGAAGACGGGTTTGGAGCATGTCCTTACCGGTAAAGCTGGTTAAGAAGTTGAGACGAGTCCGGTTGTGAAAAACAGTCTGAACATCATCAGCATCCCCTCCAAAGGCATCAGCTAGAGCAAAGATCACCTCACCCTTGAGTTTAGTGGTGGTGGAAAACTGATGGTCTTCTAAGAAGGCTACCCGTCCTTCTAGGTTATCTACTCGTGCCCCTAGGGTAGCCAGTTCTGTTTCAAACTCTTGTATTAACCGTTGTAGACTTTCTAAGTCCTCACGGGTGATAAAATCTCCAGTAACGCCCCCCAGTAAACGCTCAATTTGGTTCAAACAGGAATTCAAACCAGCAGCAAATTCGTAGCGAGTCAAAGCTCGGTTACCCCGGAAGGTAGCATTGGGATAACCAGCAATACAGCCGTAGCGTTCTACCAAAGAGCGTAATGCTTCATAAGCCCAATCTCCAGGGGAAATGTCTCTGAGTTGAGACACATTAGTGACTTGTTCCATAGAGTCATCCTCTACAGTCTGTCCACTCAGTTGAGAAACACCAGTCACCGGTCCCATCAAGTCATCCTCTGCAGTTTCCTCGTCACCGTATGACGTCACTGAATCACTAGCAGAATTACTGATAGTGGAATTACTGATAGTGGAATTACTGGTAGTGGAATTACTGGTAGTGGAATTACTGGTAGTGGAATTACTGAGCTTAACCGTATACCCAGTAGAGGCATCAGAGGCATCAGCCACTAATGGCAGATCAGAGGCAAGAACGGACTGAGTTAGGGAAGTGACCTCAGGGAGTGCTTGTAAAGTCAGTGTTTCTACTGTAGTGGTAGGCTTGACAGCGGATTCTTGAGAGATAGTCTCTTCTGGCAAAGCTTCCTCAGTTGCTGCTACTGCTGAGGATGAAATCAATAGGGTTGCCCCAACAAACAAGGTGGGGGATTTTAGCACAGAGAGCCACAAATTTTTTGATCTGTTCACAGGGTTTCCTCACACTCAATCAGGGTTTTGACTCGATCAAGTCAACACGACTACCGTCAAGTCAACACGACTACCGTCTCTTGTCAGGTCTGTCACTAATTCATGACAAATTGATTACAACATGGCACACAGAGATAACAGATCAGGAAATACCAGCTTCAGAATTCTGGTAGTTTTTCTGCTCATCTCCCGATCCCGTAATGCTCCTTTGTCCTGAGTTAGTGTCATTTGAGCCCTTTTTGATCAGTTTTTGATCAAGGGATAGTTAAGAGACGATTAACTTTAACGATTTTAAGAATTACCTTGGATGGAGGTTTTGTTTGTATTTTTTAATACAAAAAATTTAGGCTTGATGGAATTAAAGCATATTAATTATGCAATTATGGTAATAATATTCGATATTAGATCAGGTTTAACCTCTGTAATCCAAATTTTTGATATATGATACATATTTATTTTAATTAACACTGTTATAAGTAACAATAAACAATTATTAAATTCGGGAATCGGGAATCGGGAATCGGGAATCGGGAATCGGGAATCGGGAATCGGGAATCGGGAATCGGGAATCGGGAACAGGGAACAGGGAGGGTGCATCTGAGTTTGGCAATTAGGCAAAAATTCCCACACTCCCCGCGCCCGGGCCCCACACTCCCTTTTTACAAATATGAGATGCACCCAACATCAGCTACGTAGAAAATAACTTAGAATTAGTGTTTGTAGAATTACCGAAGTTTGAGAAGCAGTTGGAGGAGTTAGACCAACTCGATGAGTTGTGGATGTATTTTTTAAAAAATGCGCCTTCCTTAGAGACGGTGCCACTGAAAATGGCGAATAAGCCTAAAATAATACAAGGTAAAACTACTAGTTTTTGACCCAGACAAGGAGGTAGTTGTACAGTGGAACGATTGAACCAGTATCGGCAATGGATTCAGCAGGTGTTAGCTCGACATAAACAGTTTGTACCTTCTTATGGTGAGATTGAACAATTTACAGTGTTTGACCACAACGATGATCATTATTTACTAGTAACAGTTGGCTGGTCAGGTGACCGTCGAGTTTGTGGTTCGTTGATCCATATTGATATCAAGGGAGAAAAAATCTGGATTCAACATGATGGTACTGAGGTTGGTGTAGCCGATGAGCTCGTAGAATTAGGAGTACCTAAGTCAGAAATTGTCATCGGTTATCATGACCCCAACGCACGTAAGTTGACAGAATTTGCCGTAGGTTAAAAGGTGAGTTATGCCTGAGTTGTACCTGAGTTGGGCTAAGTCCCTAGGAAAGAGCGTTATAGTTTGATTAGCTCATCTAACCTAGACCATGCCACGCTCACTTAGAGTTCGCCCAGAGTATATTGACCAGGTAAAATTAGCGGTTCAACGCAACGGTTTCCCTCGCCAGAAAGATTTAGCTGAGGAGTTATTGATATCTCTATCAACCGTCAATAATTATCTCAATGGCAGAGCTGTAGATAACCTGAATTTCAAAGAAATTAGTGAAAAACTGGGGCAAGACTGGAATGCGATCGCATTTTTTGAGGACAACATTGACAATGATACGTCAGCCAATGTAAAAGTAAATTCAGAAGTATTGTACACACACTGCCCTGAAGAAGACTCTTCATTGATTTATGTTGAACGTCCTCCCATTGAACACTCCTGTTATCAAGCCCTTTTAGGTCCCGGTGCCTTGGTCAGGATTAAAGCCCCGAGGCTGATGGGGAAGACATTGCTGATGGTGAGAATGTTGGATCAGCTTGCCCAGAAGGGCTACCGAAAGGCCTATTTAAATTTTCACTTAGCCAATAGCAATGACTTGACCGATGTGGATCGATTGTTCAAGTGGTTTTGTATCAGTGTTGCCCAAAGCTTGAAGATACCAAATCGGTTAAGAGACTATTGGGATGAAGACTTTTCCACCGCTAAGGTCGATTGTACCGAATACTTTGAGAACTATCTTCTGCCTGAAGCTGGGGCTCCCGTGGTTTTATGTCTCGATGAAGTAGACCGAGTTTTTCCCTACCCTGAGGTGGCTTCAGAGTTTTTGGGATTGCTGAGGGCGTGGCACGAACGGGGGAAAGTGGAACAGGTCTGGAAACGGTTGCGGTTGGTGGTTGTTCATTCCACAGATGTCTATATCCCTCTCAATATAAATGAATCCCCGTTTAATGTGGGAGTGCCCATCGAATTACCAGAATTTACCCCGGAACAAGTCCAGGAATTAGCCCGACAACATGGACAGGATTTGAGTGAATCCCTTGTGGAGCAACTGATGGGGATGGTGGGAGGTCATCCTGATCTGGTACAGCAAGCCTTATCTCACTGCCAAATCCACGGTAATAACTCCCTGGCGCAACTGTTGCAAGCCGCTCCCACAGATGCTGGCATCTACGCCAACCACCTGCGACATCTGTGGCGGATGCTGCAACCACACCCAGACTTGGCCAAAGCACTATTACAGGTGATTGATGCTAACGCTCCTGTGCATCTGGACTTGATCGCAGCCTATCAGTTGTACAGCATGGGGCTAGTGAAAAAGCAAGGCAATCAGGTCATGGCCAGTTGTAATTTATATCGACAGTATTTTAGAGACCACCTAGG
>NZ_JAAHHE010000043.1:0-42857 GCF_010692525.1 Moorena sp. SIO3B2 | reverse complement strand
GGAACAGAGACATGCTTTTACTCGCTTAGCTAGAACTATCCAATTATTATTTGAGACTTCTGAAAAACAGGTTTATTGTTTTCGACATCTACTACTCCGGGATTACTTTGCTTTTCGTTATGCTAATAATTTTTTACAAAAGGGAGAGCTTCAGGATGACAAGTCCAGTAGCTCAATCAGCAAAATTGAAGTAGTGAAAGCTCTTGGTAAGCTAGATAACCAACGCGCTGTTGACTTACTAACAGGAGTATTAAATAATAACGAAGAAGATAAAGATGTTCGCTACGAAGCAGCTAATTCTTTAGGTCAATTTACTTCTGGAGTATATTTTCGAGGTTATCGACAGACCTTTGGCGATGACAATGTGATTAGCTATTCCCTAAGTAAATTTTCTTCAGATCAGACCGAGAAATATTTCCAGGAATTTTTCCGAAAGCGAAGTATTGAGCTAAATATTGCAGATGAGGATGTCAAGCAAATTGATAGAATCAGCCGTGGCATTCCCTTAGTGGTTAATCTAGCCGCAACGATGTGGCGTGAAGGAATTCCCGTTAATGATATTGTTTCTGAACAGGGAGATTCTCACGCTGAAATTGTGGCAACAGCTTGCGAACGCTTTCTGACTCACTTTAGTAATTTTCAAGATACCGAAGAAGATTTGCGAGCAGTTTATCTCCTCGCCATGATGCGCCGCTTTGATTCTGAATTTTTGCAGAGCATGCTGAATACTCCAGACTTACAGAGTCGAGGACAAGAGCTATACAAACGCTATTCCTTTGTTTCTCCTGAATTAAGGTTAGATGGTCAGCATCAAGTCTTCTTCAAGAAATTTTTGCTAGAACAACAGCGCGATGATTCACTGGTCAAGGAAATCAGTAGTAAAGCCCGAAGTTATCTGGAAAAGCGCTTTAACGAATATGACGTTAACCAAGCAAGGGATATCCGCTTAACCGATAGTTTAACCACTAGTGCCGAACAGTGGATCAATAATCATAAAAATCGAGAGATAATTAGTGATTGGATTTATTATGGGTTCTGGGAAAGTGAAAAAGAAGGTTGGAAGTATCTTATCCCCTATCTGGTGAAAGGATGGCTTTATAACCTCGACTGGGCACGTAGTCTTTTGGACATTCCAGTTCAGTTTACCTCTACAATAGAAAGCAACTATTTGTTAAGGCTTTTCAAATGGGGTCTACCTCCTTCAGAAAATATGACCGCTGGGACAGACGATCAGTCTCTGCTACTAGAGGAATTAGAAAAACCAACTAATCAGAGATCAGAAGATACTAATCAGAGATCAGAAGATAAAGAGTTGAGAGCGATTGTGCTACTCAAACGGGGTGATTTACTCTTTGAACAGGGAAAATATAATGAGGCTCGGGACAAATACCAGGAATCAAAAAACTACATACCCGATCAAGGGATAACCTTGACACAGAAGTTATTATTCTCAGAGCAAAGAGTAGAAGCTTATATTAAAGACGAGCATAATATCCAAAAACAATTACTGGAAGTTATCAAAAAAATCGATAATAGATTGACACGAGAAGAAAATAAACAGCCAACATCAACCTCAGATAATTTGGAGAAAAATTTAGAAGACCAAGCAAAGCCTATCTTAGAAACTAGTAAAGATGTACCACAACAGCCTTCAGACATAAAGTCTTCCCCACATTCAGATGAACTTCCGCCAAAAAAGTTAAATTATATCCCGATAAAAGCGGTATTTATAGGGTTTAGTGGAGGGGTTTTATCGGGGGTTTTGATTAGTGGTAATGGAAACGTTTTCTTGTGGGTACTTGTGGGGTTTTTATTAGGGATTATCCTTGGTAATGACGAAATTCGTTACGCTTTTAAGGGGCTATATGACCAGATTATAGCCTTTTTCAAATAGGTAAGGTGCGGGAGTAGGTCAATAATCGCCTCATCCCAGGACCTTTTGGTTCACTAGTAGATATTGCCAAAGCAGCCGTTTTTCTGGCGTTGCTGATTCTGGGTATGGTTTTGCCCCCCTAGCCCCCCAATTTTGGGGGGAATAAGACTTTCTTGCGTCCCCCAAGCGAGGGATTGCTCGCTTGGGGGACCCACGGGGGCTTGACCAAAACCAGATGATCGCGTATTCATTCCTTGATTCAGCAACGCCAGAAAAATGGCCTTGCGTCAGTCTTCGCGCTGAATAGGAGTAGAGTGGGCATCCTGCCCGCCCGGCAATAAGCATGAAACTGGCAAGATGCCAGTTCCACGGCTGATGCCCATTCCACAGGTGCGACCCGTAAATTGAAAATGCGATCGCTATTGTGATTACTTGACATTTAAGGCAATTACCACATCTCCTAGAAATTTTTCTGGATTAAGAAGGCAAATAATCTGGAAAAAACGCCTGTTTCATCCGTTCACAATATTGACAGATATTGTTAAATTGAGATACCCGATCAATAATCAGACTCTTGAAAGGAGGTAAAATCATGTTTGCAATATAACCATAAGCCGTTGCATCTAAAGTGGTCGGTCTCTCCCCCATAAAAAATGGTTTATCTGCTAAATAATCAGACAGGGCTTGAAACTCAGCATTAATAATTTGAGAAATTTCCTTCTCGGAGTGACGACCCAGTCCCTGTTGATAAATCTGATTAGAAAGGGAATTTCGCACCTGTTGTAAAAACTGTTACGATTCTGGTGTCGAGCTCCCAGCAAAGTAGAGAGTCGTTAATGTTTGTTTGAATAATTGCCAGTTATCTTCAATGTTATAACGAATATACATCTCTCCCCAATAAGTATTTTCTTTCAGCATCCGCCGAAAAGCTAAGGAGATTGCTTTTTCTGTTGAGGTCAAATCCCGATCAGGATCTATGCCCTCTTTTTCCTTAAGCATCTCGATAATTATGGTGGAGTCACCGATGAGTTCTCCTTTATATTCTATAAACGGAATTTTGCCTTTGGGAGCTTTAGTAAAGTCCTTAGTAATCTCGATATCGTAAGCAATATTAGCTATACGCAGCCAAGTTTCCAATTTAATACAGGGTGGACTAATGCTCGGTAATCCCCATAAAGGTGGTGCCTTATACAAAGTTATCATCACAGTAAATTTGGTTCGATATTACGCTTAAGCAATAACTATTATAAGGGCAAAATAATAATAAATCAATCTAGTCATTATCGAATCAACAACTCGAAGCTAGTCTACATTATTTTTTTGACTTTTTTGCAATTATTTTATTGTTCTTATTCGGTTTGAGCAATTTTTAGGTATTTAATCAAACCTCTGAAACTATTAATATTTAAAGTCAAGGGAAAGCTTGATTGACATGAGATCATAGTTCTCCTTTCATATTTTATTTTTCAACTAACTCACGAACTAGAGAGGCTAAACGCTTTCCACTATCTCTAATCGCAAGACTAGCTGTTTTTTGTTTCATCTCTTCTAACCTAGTTGGAGACTTGAGTAAAGCCAGCACCTCCTGTTCTAACGTTTCGTGAGTCAACTGGTCTTGACGAAATACTAAAGCAGCACCAGAATCCTTAAAGCTAGCTGCATTGAAAGCTTGATGGTCTTCCGCTGCATAAGGGTAGGGAATCAGAATGGCTGGTGTTTCAGTTATCGCTAGCTCGGTTAAGGTTCCGGCACCAGCACGGCTAATGGCTAAGTTTGCCCGTTGCAGTAATGGTGCCATGTGGTCATAAAAGGGCATAGACAGGTACTGAGGATGGCTAAGGGTGTTAGCCTCTGGGTCTTTTTCTCCAGTTAAATGAACAATCCAAGCACCGGCTTCAAACCAGAGGGGAGCACATTGGCGCACTAATTTATTCACTGCCACTGCTCCTTGGGAACCCCCAACCACCACAATCAAGGGTACCTCTGGTGGAATCGGGAGTTCTAGTGCCTGAGTCAGTTGAAAACTATCCCGCACTGGTGTACCAACGGTTACGGTTTTAATCCGGGGTAAGTACTTGGAAGCGGCTTCAAACCCTAGGGCTACGGTATTGCAAAAGGGACTCAGCCACCGGGTTACTTTTCCGGGAATAGCGTTAGATTCATGTATAATGGTAGGTAGACCCTGCAACCGTGCTGCCATAATTGCAGGTCCAGCGATGTAACCCCCAGTGGTGAAGACACCATCAAATTTACCTTCTCTCAGCAGTTGCCGCACTTGCCAAATTGAACTGACCAGGCGGGTAACGATGCGCAGAGTACCAAGACCGAAGCGTTGTTGAAAGCCTTCTACGGCAATGGTGTGCAGGGGATAGTCTGGTGGTAGCAACTCATTTTCGATGCGGTCAGGAACACCAAGCCACTCGATAGTGTAATTGGGTAAGTGTTGGGCTACTGCGAGGGCGGGAAATATATGTCCCCCCGTACCACTGGCGGCAATCAGCAATCGCATGGGTGACTTAGACACGGCTATAGGTCTCCTTGATCAATTGGGTGAGGGGCTTTTGTCTTGGGTTAATGGGAATCGGGAATCGGGAATCGGGAGTCGGGAATCGGGAAGAAAAAAAATACCAATTAAAGTAGGGTGGGCAAAGTCATATACTCTAGAGTACTAAAAAAAATCAAACTGTTTTTGCCCACCCTACAAGCTAGACATAGGTTATCAAACTAGATTTGGTATCATTGGTGAATCCAAGGGATTACCCTTTCTCCAATCACCAATGATCAATTACTAATTACTAGTTACCAGAATTACCAGTTACCAGTTACCAGTTACCAGTTACCAGTTAACGATTACCAATGACCAATCCAGCCACCTTACTGCAACGACTATCCCAATCTTTTACTACTAAAGTCAAGTCTATTTCTTTGGACTGGTCAGTATTTGTACTATTAACGGCAGGGTTGACCCTCGGCTCTCCTCTGAAAGCCCAAGCAGATAGCCCGGAAACCGCACCGCCTCAGCTTAAAGATACCCTCAGCCAAATTGATCGCTTCGCTAATGGCAAGGATGTTGAAGGGTTGCTGGAATTCTATAGCGCTAATTTTACGAATTCCGATGGCTTAAGTCGGGATGTGATGGGAGAAGCGTTGCTTCAATTGTGGCAGCGCTACCCTGTGTTGAATTACCGCACGGAACTGACGGATTGGCAGCAAGAGGGCAACGCGATCGTGGCAGAAACTGTGACTTATATTACTAGTAACCAACAGGATGCTAGTAAGACCAAATTTGAATCGACTTTGCGATCGCGTCAGCGCTTTGAAAACCAAAAAATTGTCTATTCCACCATTTTGGCAGAGCGTTCCCAAATCACATCAGGAGCTAATCCTCCCAAGGTAACGGTGAAGTTACCAGAACAAGTGCGTATTGGTCAGCGATTTAATTTTGATGCCATTGTCCAGGAACCCCTCGGAGATGATTTGCTGCTGGGAGTGGCTATAGAAGAATCAGTCAGGTCACAGCGCTATACTAATCCCACGGAGGTTGACCTGGAATCTTTGGCTGCCGGTGGAATTTTTAAGATTGGCCGAGCCCCACTGTTACCAGAAGACCGCTGGATTTCAGCTATATTAATTCGGGGGGATGGCATGATTATGATTACTCGACGGTTACATGTGGTTGAGTAATTAGGTTTGAAGGGAGTAGGGAGTCGGGAGCGGTGCGACCCGTGGCGAATTTAATTCGCCTACGGAAAGCGCACCGAGGGAGTAGGGAATCGGGAGTAGGGAGTAGGGAGTAGGGAGTAGGGAGTAGGGAGTAGGGAGTAGGGAGTAGGGAGTAGGAAAATAAAACAGCCATGCTTCCCATGAGCTAGTGCATCAAGATAGAATCAAATCTTATTACTATTCCCGATTCCCGATTCCCGATTCCCGATTCCCGATTCCCGATTCCCGATTCCCTACCTTTACAGATAAATTTTAAACTTGGTGCAAAATCTGAGTATTGTGCAAGGATTTCTAAACTTAAACAAACCAGCAGGTTGGACATCCCACGATTGCGTTGCTAAAGTGCGGCGTCTGCTACGGCTGAAGCGAGTAGGCCATGGCGGGACCCTTGACCCAGCTGCTACCGGGGTTTTACCGATAGCTCTGGGAAAGGCAACCCGACTTTTGCAGTATATGCAGCAGGATAAAGCCTACAAGGCTACGGTGAGACTGGGAGTGAGGACAACTACTGATGATTTGGAAGGAGAGGTGATTGCTACTCAGTCTGCAGCCCAGTTGACTCTGGAGTTGGTCAAGGGTTTGTTGAAACAGTTTGAGGGCAAGATTCAGCAAGTGCCACCAATGTATAGCGCTATTCAGATCAAGGGTAAACGGCTGTATGATTTAGCCAGAGCTGGTGAAGTGGTAGAGGTACCAGAACGAACTGTAGAGGTTGAGAAGATCGAGGTTTTAGATTGGCGTGGGGGGGAATTTCCGGAAATTGATTTAGCGATCGCATGTGGTCCTGGCACCTATATTCGCTCCATAGCCCGGGATTTAGGAGATGCCCTTGAAACCGGTGGTGTGCTAGCCGCTCTGACTCGTACTCGCAGCAGTGGCTTTGATTTAGCCGATAGTCTGACATTAGAAGAATTGACCGAACAGCTGGAACAAAGCCTATTCCAGCCAGTGTCCCCTAGTGTAGGTTTGGGGCACTTACCCTCTGTAACCTTGTCCGCTGATCAAGCCCGTCGCTGGTGTTTGGGACAGCGTATCTCTGGGGATGATACTCTTGAAACTCCCACAATTCCTTTGCAAGTGTATCACGAAGATGGCAGTTTTTTGGGTATTGGTAAGGTGATATCCTCAACCTCTGGGGTATTGCTGGCTCCTCAAATGGTTTTTGTTTGATGGTAGTTGATTGAATCGAACAGGACTTACATAGTAACTAGCTATATCATTAGCTGTTCTAGGTTTAGGTCGTAACCAAAGGAGCGGGGGGCGGATAAAGTAATTCAGGAATTTAGTTGATCTGTATCCCGTTTTTTGTAACCATTGCATTATGCAACGGTTATATTAGAGCGTATTGGGTATGGCAAACACTAAATCTGGCACTGTTCAAGACCTAGTTACGGTTCAGGAAGCTGCTGAAATCTTGGGTGTCTCCTCCGATACCATACGTAGGTGGGAAAAGAAAAAGCTGCTGAGGGCAAAGCGGTCTGAACGAAACTACCGCTTTTTTGATATTGAAGAGTTAAAACGAATTCAAAGAAAGTATCAAGGGCTAGCTACTGGGGTTGAGTTTCGTGTTCTAAAGAGCAAACCCACTAGCTTCAGAGTAATCGAGTTATTTGCTGGGTGTGGAGGCATGGCACTGGGTTTTGAGAATGCTGGCTTAACCACCAAGCTGCTGGTGGAGATTGATAAAGACTGCGTAAACACTCTGAAGCTGAATAGACCTTCCTGGGAAATCATACCTGAGGATATAGCCAACGTTGATTTTACCAATTACAAAGACAATGTAGATATTGTGGCTGGTGGGGTGCCCTGCCAAGCTTTCAGCTATGCCGGTCTAGGTAAAGGTTTTGACGATACTAGAGGGACGCTCTTTTTTGAGTTTGCACGATGCGTCAAGGAAGTACAGCCAAAAATAGCAGTGCTTGAAAACGTTAGAGGTCTGATCCAACATGACCAAGGCAGAACCTTATCCACCATGCTGCGAACCTTAGAGGATTTAGGCTACAACCCTACCTATAAGTTGCTCAGAGCGCAGTTTCTAGATGTCGCCCAAAAGCGAGAGAGGGTAATTATCATTGCGGTCAGAAAAGACTTAGACCTAAACGCAATATTTCCTAAGGAAAAGGACTACACTATTTCCCTGAGGGAGGTGCTCAAAGATTGCCCTAAATCAATAGGAGCAAAATACCCTCCCCGCAAGAGAGAAATTATGGAGTTAATACCACCAGGAGGTTATTGGCGGAACTTACCAATAGAGCTTCAAAAAGAGTATATGAAAAAGAGTTTCTATCTCGGTGGCGGCAAAACCGGTATGGCTAGGCGGCTTTCTTGGCAAGAACCTTCCCTTACTCTAACCTGTAACCCAGCTCAAAAACAGACCGAGCGGTGTCATCCTGAAGAAACACGACCGTTGACAGTTAGGGAATATGCACGTATTCAGAGCTTCCCCGATGATTGGGAATTTACCGGTTCTCTATCATCGAGGTACAGACAAATCGGTAATGCGGTCCCTGTTAATTTGGCTTACCGCATTGGAGAATGTCTGATTGCGATGTTGCAAGGGAAATTCGATTCAGAAACGATGGTAATCGAACACAGAGAACAAGACAAAGCTATTCAGTTATCGTTACCAATATAGTTAAAAATGCTGAACCACTTAGTCTGACTAACCTTGGTTTTATTGCTGATATAAAAGGAGCGATAATTGGACTGTAACTCAAAAACGTCCTTCCAAAAAAATTGATATTTTATCCCTTAACTCTTTACCAACTTCTTGAAATATTTCAAGAAGTTCTAAAAAGACATCTTCACCAGCGAATTCCTTCCACAAATCATTTTGAATTAATAATTCATTTTTGACATCACAAACTTTAGCAGTCCAACGTTGATAATCATTAGGGTAATATGGGTTGTAAGGTATGCCAATACAAGTCCTTACATTAGCATCGAGATTTTGGCTAAACCGTAATGCACACCAACGAAGCATTTTTCTTTTGAGTGACCGAAACTCTTTTCGGTTTGGTTTGACAGTAGTTATATCTATATATAGTTCCTCGCCATTCTGCTTGGTAATAAAAACATCTACCCTTTTATCTTGGTCTGCTTGAGGCTCTACTGGCTTAATACTATTCCTAATTAAATTTATTTCATTCGTCTTATCAGGCAGTCTTTCTTCCTTTTCTATTTCTGAGCAAATTTGATCGATGATGGTTTCAGTGTCTCTGTCTATACCTCCCAACAAATCATATTGTGTTTCTACCTGGTACCCAGCACTTTCAGCTAAAATTAGGGCAATTTGTTCGTAGATAGACATCCCGAAAGAGGTATATAGTGAATGCATTCTAGATGCGAGTACTATTTTTTCTTTAGTAAATATTGCTTCAACAAATGGTTTATATTCTGATTCAGAAGCGTATCTGTCGAGCTTTTCATTGATTTTTTTCGTTAGTAGGTTTTTGATTTGTAGCTTAGTGGCTTCCTTCACAGTTGACCCCTATTTATCACACAACGCTTTAACCAGCTTACAATCTCTTCTGACTAGGAATCGAGCACCAATGCACCCTAGAGCGTCTGCTAATGATTAACAATCCAGAGCCTCTCCAGCAAGACCAGGTGACAGCAGTGGTGAGGGTGTTTGCCCTATGCATTTGATCTGAGTGTACTAGTAAATTGATGTATTAGTTATGCTATTAATCGAATTGTTACTTTTAAGTGAAATCCAACCCTGGCAAGGGTTTTGTTGGGCTTCACTACCCCTCCACCGCTTCCTACGTCACATCAATGGTTTTAGGAGTTTTGTCAGCTATCAGCTTATGCGCTACGCGCACGCTACTTGATGTGCTATCAGCTATCAGCCAAAGGCCAAGGCTGATAGCTGACGGCTGAATGCTTACGGAGTTTTGTCAGTCAATAGGATAATTAGTCAACCAAAACCAAATATGATATTAATAATACAGACACACTAATACACTATAGTGTTTGTATTTGAGATGTAAACCTAGGAGGTCTTGTTTTATTGTCCAATCAAACTCCAGACCTCTTTCCGATATTGCCTAGTAAGCATTCAGCTATCAGCTATCAGCTATCAGCTTTTGAATAAAACAGGTCAGCAAAAGTTTAATCTGAGTTATGTCACAGCGTTGAAGCCTGTGCCACAAACTAGAAGCCTGTGCCACAAAGCTGTTCGCGTAGCGTGAGCTTTTAGCTCACGGCTGACGGCTGACTGCTGAATGCTTATATTGCCTTTTTCAGCAATTGTGTTGATAACCCAGATACAAACGCTTTATGACTGTACAAAGCCAAAAACTATCACCCTTGAGACTAATACTAGTAGTATTAATATCGTTAGTATTAGTCGCTATTGTTGCCATAGGATCTACCTTTGCCCTTTCAGGAGAATCGTTGATGAAATTTCCAGGAAAACAACCCACCAATATTGGGATTCAGTCCTCAGGGCAATTAGCACCTTGCCCAAATAGCCCTAACTGTGTCAGCAGCTATAGCCAAGATGCCGAGCATGGTATTGAACCTTTAGCTTACAACTCAACCCCTACCGAAGCAATAGCTAAGCTAAAAACTGTGATCCAAAACCTAGAACGAACACAAATTATTGAAGAAACAGACAACTATCTTTACGCACAATTCACTACTCCTTTAATGGGGTTTGTGGATGATGTAGAATTTTTGTTGGATGACAGTGCTAAGGTAATCCATGTTCGCTCCGCCTCCCGTTTAGGAAAATCCGATTTGGGAGTTAATCGGAAACGGGTGGAAACAATTCGAGCGGAATTGAGCTAACTTGTAAGTATTCAGCTGTCAGCTGTCAGTTGTCAGCTGACAGCTTATAATAAAATTGAAAGTGTGGGGAAAAGCCATTGGCCATAGGCCAATAGCTGATAGCTGATAGCTGATGGCTGATGGTTGATAGCTGATAGCTGATGGCTGATGGCTGATACCTGATAGCTGAATGCTTAACTTTAAACTACTTGGGCAAAAGGTCTAATACTAAGATTAATCATTCCTAATTTTTTTGGTAATGGTTAATGATTTACTTTAATTATTACTTATTACAATCCCGTTGGTGGGCAGTGCCTAGCAACGGGATTTACTTGCTTATTTTATCTGTCTAAAGCACTGCCCACCCTACATCTATTTAAAATAACTAAATTTTAAAGTTTAATTAACCAATAGTTAATTTATTATTAACTTGACATACTCTCTAGGCTTTGATGGTATAGTCTGGTTTTGGCGGTTAATTATCTAACCAGTGGTGGCATCGAAATACTCCCAAAACTATTTCTGGATATATCCCAATATATAGTTTTCGGCGAAGCCGAACTGGTAAGAATTACCGTTAGGTACGCCATCAAAAAAACCGAGAAAATCATCATGAAAAAGGTTGCATCTCTTTTCGTTTCGTTATTGTTGGTATGTTTTACCTTAGTTGGTGCTGCATCCCCAGCCAATGCTTATGCAGGATTCTCTCACTCTGGAGCTACAGGTACAGGACCACGTGTTGACTTTGGTGTAAATGGAGATCCTACAAGGTACATGATTGTAGGAGCATACGACAATATCAATAATATCGATACTAAGAATCGCCCTCTGAAAATCCACTCTACTTCAAATAATCCAATTACCATTCATATCACTGAGCTTCCTGATGCTTCTACTGCTCCTGCTAGTGCAGATTTGAAAACTCTTGTAATCGACAATAATACTGGCAAGTTGTACATCGGCTACTAAGCACTAGGCCCTAGGCACTAGGCATTAGTGGAATTTTGATTACCTAGGGTAGGCTATTGCTTACCGTTTGAATCTGAACCCACATTCTTCACTTCGTGAGGAATGTGGGATATATTTTTTGGGTAGATTAACTACTAATTGATGGATATAGCAATTCTACGACTTTGGACTTAACTAAATATAAAAATGCTATCAGGTACAACACATTCACAACAATTAGTAAGCTTTTACCTATCCAAGAGTGAATTATAGAGAAAGTAAAAATTGTTGCTACTAACACCAACAATTTTTCCACTGTGGATACGGTATAACCATGATGCTTGGGGTCCCAGTAAGAGAAAGGACTAATAAAACGATAGTTACTAACAGGAAAAAAGTGCCGGTGAGCATCATCGTTGTGAACTGGTAAATCTAATAAGGAGTGCAGTATCATACTCCAACAAAGAATTTCCCAAAGTTGCCATCCCCAGTAATGGCTGATCATCACTCCACACAGGGCTAGGGGCAGGGAATGAAAGGTAGCAACAAGGTTTTGCCAAAAGGGTAATTCGTAGGTTTGTGACCAAATCTGGGACTCTGGTTGACGACGAATTAATTTTGCCCAGATATAAAGGATAAAAATTGGTGCATCGGGTAAGATAGCACCAATTGTAATGGGTAAAGCTGCCTGAATTTGAGCCTGGTGATTCAAAACAGCAAGGTTAATAATGGCGTGGCTAGGAGTATTCAATGGTTAGTTTGTTGATGAATTATAGTCTAGGGATATTATAGTTAGAGTCTGTTGATTAAAAAATAAAGTATATCCCTCACGGGTAAGCCCAAGCATCAATAAGCCTAGGCTTATTGATACAAAAACCGAGAAACTATTAACAAATTAACTCTGTTGCTTCTAAAGTCCTACGAGATTATAGGGGTTTCGATCCACGATCAACCGATATCTAGTCCAATGCATATTATGAGCCATTTTTTCTTGCGCTTAGGCTGATATCGTTATGAACTATACTGGTAAGGATGCCAAATCTTTTAATTATAAGAATTGAAATTGAGTAGCGAGTGATGAAATATCGAAGATTTGGGCGAACTGAGTTGCAAATGCCCGTTTTTTCCTGCGGCGGCATGCGGTTTCACTGCACCTGGGATGAGCTTTCTCCCTCAGAAATTCCCGAAAAAAATCAGATAAATTTAGAAGCTATTATTCGTCGTTCCCTCGAAGTGGGAATTAATCATTTTGAAACAAGTCGTACCTATGGAACCTCTGAAATGCAGTTGGGATGGGCGCTTTCTAAGTTACCTAGAGACCAAGTGCTAATTCAAACGAAAATTACCCCCATTTCAGATTCCCAAGAATTTCAGCGTCAAGTTGAAAAATCTTTATCTCTTTTGCAGGTAGACTATCTTGACCTGCTGACCCTACATGGAATCAATGATCCCCAAGCCTTCAAAGATAGCTTGTGTCCCGGAGGGTGCCTAGATCGGGCGCGGGAGTTACAAAAACAAGGGAAGGCTCGATTTATCGGCTTTGCAACTCATGGGCCAACCGAGCTAATTGTTCAAGCCATTGAAACTGATCGCTTTGACTACGTTAACCTGCACTGGTACTACATCAATCAATTCAACTGGCCAGCCATCGAAGCTGCCGATCGTCATGACATGGGGGTATTTATTATTAGCCCCTCGGATAAAGGGGGAATGTTGCATACTCCACCCAAGCGTTTGGTGGAATTGTGCCATCCCCTTCATCCTATGATGTTTAACGATCTGTTTTGTCTGAGCCATCATCAGGTCAAGACGCTGAGTTTGGGGGCTGCACGACCGTCGGATTTTGACGCACATGTTCAGGTATTGGATTTGTTAGATCGGGCAGAGGAAATTTTACCACCCATTGTGGAGCGTTTGGAGAAGGCGGCGATCGCTCGTTTGGGAGAAGAGTGGTGGCGTACCTGGCATATTGGTTTGCCTCCTCATCATAAAACTCCCAAAGGGATTAATATACCGATGATTCTGTGGTTAAGAAATCTGGCGATCGCCTATGACCTGGTTGAATATGCAAAAATGCGGTACAACCTCCTTGGCTATGCCGATTTCTGGCATCCCGGTACTAGGGCTGAAAATATCAAGGAAATTGATTTAAGCGACTGTTTGCGCCATAGCCCTCACGCGGATAAAATTCCTGCTCTTTTAGACGATGCCCATCAACGCTTGGCAGGTGAACCGGTTCAAAAGTTGTCTCGCGACTTGGGGGGCGGCAAGTCCCGCACAAAGCAAGTATGGAGCTAGAGGGAATGAAGTGGTATCCCAAAACCTGAGTTATATAGTAAACACTTCTCTCCTGGATAATTGACTAGGGTATTCTAGCAGGGTGTATCTCACTTTTGCTAAAATACTCTAATTCTTGCCAAGTCGTGTTAATTACCGTTTTCAATTCAAGGTTAACGTCAAAACCAAATCAGCGTAAGCATTCTAACTCTCCCCTCCAGCGGCTGATTGGTTACGCTCAGCCCCATCGTTCCCTAATCTGGAAAGCGATCGCATGCTCAATCCTCAACAAAATCTTTGACCTAGCCCCTCCGGTCTTGATCGGGATGGCAGTGGATGTGGTGGTCAAACAACAAGATTCCTTGATTGCCCATCTAGGAGTAACGGATATCTTTAGCCAACTGGTATTGCTGGCATTCCTGAGCTTTATTGTTTGGGGATTGGAATCTGCCTTTCAATATGCTTACGAACGATTGTGGCGGAATCTGGCTCAAACCATTCAACACGAATTGCGCCTAGATGCTTACTCTCATCTGCAATCCTTGGAACTAGCGTATTTTGAAGATAGTAGTACAGGGGGATTGATGTCTATCCTGAGTGATGATATCAACCAACTAGAACGCTTTCTGGATATTGGTGCCAACGAAATTCTCCAGATATCCACAACCATTATTATTGTCAGTGCGGGCTTCTTTATCCTGGCTCCCAATGTGGCATGGATAACTGTGATCCCTATCCCCTTTATCCTCTGGGGTTCGATTACCTTTCAACGTCTGCTTGCTCCTCGTTATGCAGCAGTGCGGGAAAAGGTAGGGTTACTCAATGGACAGTTAGCGAATAATCTAACTGGGATTACTACCATTAAAAGCTTTACAGCGGAAGAGTATGAAACTAAGCGGATTGAGAGACAAAGTCTAGGGTATCAGTACACTAACCAGAAAGCGATCGCATTTTCTGCTGCCTTTGTCCCTTTGATTCGGATGTTAATCCTATTTGGGTTTACCGGAATTCTGCTCTACGGTGGTAAGTCCGCAGCAGCCGGGGAACTAGCTGTAGGCACCTACAGTGTCTTAGTGTTCATGACTCAGCGCTTGCTGTGGCCATTAACTCGACTGGGTAACACCCTCGATCAGTATCAACGAGCCATGGCATCCACCACTAGGGTAATGAATCTGCTGGATACCCCAATTGCCATGCACTCTGGCGATACACCATTGCCTAGGTCCGAGGTTAAGGGGGAATTGGTATTAAATAATGTTACATTTGCCTACCGTGATCGCCCCCCTGTGGTAGAAAATCTCTCCCTCCACATTCCAGCCACTGAGACTATCGCGATAGTAGGTTCCACAGGGTCTGGTAAAAGTACCTTAGTGAAACTGTTATTAAGACTATACGAAATCCAAGCAGGTTCGATAACCCTTGATGGAATTGACATCAGACAGCTCAAGCTCAAAGACTTACGCCATGCCATTGGTCTAGTTAGCCAGGATGTATTTTTATTCCACGGCACAGTAGAAGAGAATATCACCTATGGCACCTTTGATGCCACCACCGAGGAAATAGTTGCTGCCGCTAAGACCGCAGAAGCCCATGAATTTATCATGGAGCTGCCCCAAGGCTATGACACCATTGTGGGAGAGCGGGGTCAGAAACTATCTGGAGGACAACAGCAACGAATTGCGATCGCACGAGCACTATTGAAAGACCCCCCAATCTTGATTCTAGATGAAGCCACCTCCGCCGTTGATAATGAAACCGAAGCCGCCATTCAGCGCTCCCTAGAAAAGATTACCCAAAATCGCACAACCATTGCGATCGCTCATCGGTTGTCCACAGTCCGCAATGCTGATTGTATTTATGTAATCGACCAAGGCAAATTAGTAGAGCAAGGACGACATGAAAAGTTGTTAGAGCAACAGGGAATTTATGCCATGCTGTGGCGGGTGCAGTCTGGAGTGAAGAAATAGGAGTGTGGGGAGATGGGGAGATGGGGAGATTTTTATTAAGTTCGTAGGGTGGGTTAGGTGCGGCCATGATTTTGAGGAATTACCAATCAGTTTTTATCCGCACCGTAACCCACCTTCTTCAAATTTCGCCCCTGACTACTGACGCTTTGTAATTAATTAAACCCAACAAAGCTAGTGCAAATGTTGGGTTTGGTACCTCAACCAAACCTACAGGCTAAGGCGCACTTTATGCATGTTAAGAGTCTTTCCAACCAATGACTAATTTGGCGTACTTGATTTCTCCTTCCATATGTATGTCTGGGTATTTCTCATCCAGTTCCATCAAGAATAGTACAAAGGAGCGGGATTGAAGCTTGGCAGAGATATCCTCGAAGACTTCACTGACCCAGAACAGCTCCTCTTGGTCACAGGCATTGAGTATAGCCTTAGCCGTTATAAGATCCGAACCAATTACCTCGGTTAATTTTTCCCCGTAATCGGTGACTCTGGGATCGTTTACGTGTAGTTGAATCCTCTCTTTAAGGAGCCGCTTGACTTCTGCTATTTTGCTTTCCAGTAATTTAGGATTGTGGTTAGTCATTAGTTGGGAGTCTTTTTTAGATTTCTTTGATACTAGATTTTGAAGTGCGGAATGTAGATTCTGATCACCTTCAACAGTAAACCTTGGCCAAAAGGCCACGCTTCGCGAACAACCTGCTAACCTTGGCCAAAAGGCCACGCTTCGCGAACAACATCCTAACCTTAAACCTGCTAACCTTCAACCTTTTAACCTTAAACCTTTTAACCTTAAACCTTCTAACCTTAAACCTGCTAACCTTCTTAACCTGCTAACCTTCAACCTGCTAACCTTCTGCTAACCATAAAAAAAATAGCCGTAGAAATTATTTCCACGGCTGGCGGAAATCCACAGTAAGTCGATTTCACTACTTATGTTATGTGACTTTGTTCCATGACCAGTCCAATCCTTATCCTACTTGATTAGACCTGGTCTTATAGCTAGGGGGAAAACCCCCCAGCTGCTTAAAATCTTAATCCAGAATTAGGTACCTGGTTAAAGTACTAATCACTTCTCCAGGAATGCCACTCGGCTCAAGAGGAGTCCACTCATAAAGTTGTGCGTAGCCCTGGGTATACAGGGAATAGATAGTATTCATTACTGCCTTACGGGAGCCCTTTAACCTGTGCTCAACCGGTTCTTTCTTCCCGAAAAAAAACTGAGAAGTATTCCCCGGAATTAGATACTCTGGATTATTGTCAGGATTCGGAACAAAGTCTGTAAACATGATTAACAACTTCAATGGGTTTGTATAGTATAATCATAATTATTGTAAGTATTTTTGTCAAGAGGTTTTATCAAAAAAAAATTAATGTAAATAGGGAGGAAAGTGTGGGTATTGTCCGGATAATTAGGAGTGTGCTAAGAGGGAAAAATTAGTTTTAGATAATGGGATATTTTAAATTAAAAATTTGGATTTATGTAGTCTATTTTTAAATAAAAAAATAGCAATTATTAATCCATTTAATTTGTAAAATAAGCGTTTACCATGCTAATGATGTACAAATGATTTTTTACTTCTTCCCTACTCCCTGCTCCCTGCTCCCTGCTCCCTGCTCCCTGCTCCCTGCTCCCTAAAAGCAAGGTTAACGTTTACTCAAAAAAAAGCGATCGCATCAGGTTATGCGATCGCTATAGCACTACCCATGAAGGTGAGGACATTGATAAAAGCTTTTTTAGTCAACTTTTGCCTCTTGCCTCTTGCCTTTTGCCTTGCGCGTAGCGCTATAACTATTGCCTGAAGCCTGGAGGATTCTCAAATCTAGTTATACTGATTGCGTCCAGCCATCACACCACCATCGACATCCCAGACCGCGCCAGTCACCCAACTGGCTTTCTCAGAGAGTAGATAAACAACAGCTTCAGCAATATCTGTAGGTTTTCCTACTCTGCCAATGGGATGGAAACTATTGAATCCTTCTAGGGCAGAATGGACTTGTTCTTTGGGGATGAAACCTTGGTAAATGGGAGTTTCTACTACTGCCGGAGATACCGCATTAACTCGAATATTATAGTTGGCTAGTTCCATTGCTAAATGTTGGGTTAGGGAATGTAAACCAGCTTTAGCCATAGAATAGGCAGAAGACGGAGTAGCTTCTATCGCTTGTTTCGCCCACATCGAGCCAATATTAACGATCGCACCAGCCTTGCCATTCTTAATCATATTTTTGACAATCCCCTGAGTGATGAAAAAGGTTCCTTTATTAATATCCAAATAGAGGTCATAATCCTTTTCTTCATACTCAATGAACGGTTTAGGGAGAAACACTCCTGCTGCATTGACTAGTAATGTGGCATCACTATGATTGACATTTAAACGATCAATTAAAGCATTTCTCATCTCTGGATCAGAGATATTAGCTAACTCACCAACTACCGTTCCATAGTGACTAAGTTCCGTTACTGCTTCTTCCAGTTTAGGCTGACGTGAGCCAATTAAAACCGCAGCACCACCCTGCTGAAGAATTAATTGAGCAACCGCTTTACCCATACCACTGGTGCCACCAACAACAATGATTTTTTGTCCCGCAAATGCTTGTGTCATGATTATCTCCTTAATTGATTGATTTTATTTTAGTTACCTACTAGAAGGTAGATATTGGAATAAAAAAAATTATTCCTTGATTAGCTGTCAGCGGTCAGCGGTCAGCGGTCAGCCTTCAGCGGTCAGCCTTCAGCCTTCAGCCTTCAGCCTTCAGCCGTCAGCTTATTTTATTCAACAGTAAGTACCGTGGAATAGGCTTCGACGCTGTGACCCATAGCCCATTAGCTGATAGCTGATAGCTGACCGCTGATAGCTGATAGCACCTCAAGTAGCGCTTAAGCTAATTGCTGACCGCTGATAGCTTCTCTTCCAGACATGCACCAGTAATCTGATCAAAAGCAGCACTACTATCTTCCGCTACCCGGGCTAATAATTGCGCTCCTTGTAACATGGAAAGTAGCATTTTTGCTTCTACTTCCACCGATTGGCTACACTGCCAAGCCTGGGTTTCACAGCCACGGTGCAATAGTTTAGCTAACCAAGATTCAGTGACAGAAAAGAAACTTCTGATCTCTGCTTGGATTTCGGAATTTAAAACACTCAAATCTGCTGTCAACATTCCACACAAACAAATTTTATTGTCTTGCAAACCATCTCGGTAGAGATTCACAAACTCTCTCAATTGTGCTTGAGGTGTTGTTTGTTGTTGCTCAATCTCAACACATTTCCGTGCGAAGTTTTTTTGGTATCGTTTTACTAATTCCTTTACCAAATCATCTTTAGAAGGAAAATGGTAATGGATACTAGCCTTACGGATACCTATTTCTTTGGAAATGTCGGCGTAACTAAAGGCGCTGTAGCCTCGGTTGCGCACCATTGATTGAGCTACGTCTAGGATTTGTTGAGCAGTTTTCTGTTTCATGACTTTATACTACCTACTACTAGGTAGATTTGTCAAGTACTTTTTTGGAAAGGGAGTAGGGAGTAGGGAAGTTAGAATTTAGAATTTAGAATTTAGAATCGGGAGTCGGGAGTCGGGAGTCGGGAATCGGGAATCGGGGTAAGACACTTGACTGTACTTCCTGTACCTCATAACTATGATAAACACTATCAAAATCTTTCCTATCTCCCCATCTTCCCATCTCCCCATCTCCCCATCTCCCCATCTCCCCACACTCTTCCCTATTCAACACTCCTGGGATTAAATATTCTCAGACCTCATAGTTTTTGGGACTTGAACTGCCAGGGCTAAGGCTCTTACTCCCATATAACAACACATAGCCAGCCATAAGATTTGACTACTGTGGAACCACCAAGATGCTACAGCTACAGGGAGAAAACCAACAAGACTACCGGTTACAACACCTTTGCGAAGCAGAGCTCCTTCAGTTAAGCCCAAAAAATACCCATCTAACATAAAAGCCATAGAACTCAGTCCTAGAAAGGGAAGTAGCCACAGAAGATAATGGTGAAGTTCGTCAATTACCTCTCCATGATTGGTCATCAACCCAAACAGAGGATCTGGCAGGAGGACAAATAAGGAAGCTATGGTTAGTCCTATGCCGAGGCTGCTTGCTCCAGATAGGCGCAACAGAGAAGGAAATTTGTTGGTCAAGCCTTGACCGCGAAAGTTCCCTGCTATACTTTCCGTCGCAAAGGATAATCCTTCAATAAAGTAGAAGGTCACGATCATCACCTGCAACAGTAAAGTATTGATAGCTAGCACCATCGTGCCCAAATAAGCACTCAAATCAGTAAAGGCAGCAATGGTGATGGTTGAAGCAATAGAGCGTATCCAGATATTTCCATTCAACTTAAAAGTCGATTTTATGGCCTCTAGGTCGAAAATCCTGTCTACTAGCGCTAGCATTTGAGGATAGCCATTTTCTGTAGCTATGAAAATCATGCCCATAAGTAACATCAGATACTGGCCAGCCGCCGTAGCAAATCCAGCCCCTGCACTTGCCCAGCCCCAACGGATAATCAGCAGGTAATCCAGTATAATATTCGCTCCATTGCCAATAGCTGACAAAACCAATACTTTGGTGCTCTTTTCCCGGCCTAGAAACCACCCGATTAAGACCAAGTTGAGTAGGGTTGCAGGCGCTCCCCAAATCCGAGCATTAAAGTAATCTTGTCCAGCAGCTTTAACCTCAGGTGCAGCGCTGAGTAGGCTAAAGCCAATTTCTCTAAGGGGATATTGCAACAAGATAATGAGTATTCCGAGGGTTAAAGCAATTAAACCATTACGTAGAAGTACTAACGTAATTCCATCTTGGTCAAAGCGTCCTTCCGCTTGAGCCGTTGGGCCGGTAGTTCCCATCCGCAGAAAGTTACAGTTGCGATACACCAAGTTGAAGATAACTGTAGCTAGAGCAACCCCAGCTAAATAGTTAATATCTGCTAAGTGTCCCAAAAATGCGGTATCTACTAACCCTGCTAAGGGAATCGCGATGTTGGAGAGGATATTGACAGTAGCTAATCGCAGAAAGCGAAGATGAAACGTTTCCGTATTGTCTTTGGACATAAGGGGTCTTAATTACCAAAATCTAGCCAAAATTGTTGACTGTAAAATTTTCTTTTATTCTCACCATAAACAATTTTTGGCTGATCGTGTTTATTTTTGTTTACAA
Source organism: Moorena sp. SIO3B2 (assembly GCF_010692525.1). Taxonomy (NCBI): domain Bacteria; kingdom Bacillati; phylum Cyanobacteriota; class Cyanophyceae; order Coleofasciculales; family Coleofasciculaceae; genus Moorena; species Moorena sp. SIO3B2. Next base: position 22,123 of record NZ_JAAHHE010000043.1, on the reverse strand, counting down.
TATGCTATATTTGGAGTGGATGCTAATCACAAAAGTTGCTAGTTATAGCAAAACTTTGTATCTCTTGATACCAAGAATCTATAAGTTAGTATAAACCCATACTAATTTGTGGGCTTTTGGATCCATTTTGAGATGTTTTTTGATAGCTCTGAAGTTAGCTGATCGATAGGATTATTAGGTGATTGTAAAAATGGAACATTCTCATCTCACTATCATCTTACCCGATGGTTCATCTCACCCTATTCCCATATACTTGACCAAGACAGGACAAACACTAATCTGTGGGAAAACAGTAGCAAAAACTACAGGCTATCAAATTTACGATTCCGAACTCAGGCACACAACTACTGAATTAGCCAGTCTAAGTTATTTAGATGCCGGAGCTCTAGAATTATACTACCGGGGGATTCCGATCCAATTAGTAGTCGATAATTGCGATTACTTAGATACCATTATTTTGTTATATGAATCACATCTCCCCAGCCAAGAGGAAAAACAATGGTTTAAGGAGCAACTGGCCAAAAACTCTCTTCTGGATCAGAAAATTATTAAGGGACTCAAGAGTGTAATCTCTTCCTTTTCTCCCCATGCTAATCCCGTCGCTATTCTAAGTTCTGGATTATCCTATCTTTCCGGAGAATGTTCTTTGCCTTTACGGAATCAAGGCGAACAGTTGGAAGCAATATTGAAGGCTCTTGCCATAACTCCTATTCTGGTAGGGATGATCCTACAACATGTCAAACAGCAGCCTTTGGTATTGCCCCAAGACGTTGGCTGTTATGGACAAAATTATGATTATATCAATAATCTCCTGGGGATGATCTGCGGTTTCGGTAAAGTAACCGATGAGCAACGCTCTTTGATGGATACACTGATGGTGTTGCATGCAGACGCTGGCTTGAGTCCTTCAACATTTGCTGCTAAACAAAATATTAGCAATGGTACGGGAATGTGGAGAAGTTTAATCTCCGCCTTAAACGCCTTGTCTGGAGACAAACATGGGGGCGCTAATTTCAGGGTGTTGCAGATGTTTCAGGAAATTGCTGCTGCTGATGGAGACCTAGAAGACAAGATCAGAAATTATATCCAGCAATCCCTGGCTCAAAAACAGAAAATCCCTGGGTTAGGACATATTGAATTCAAAGGGATAGACCCTAGAGCCAGAATTCTCAGCAAAATCTGCAACCAAATGGTTGAAGAAGGAAAGGGAGATACTTTCATGCATATTGCGAGGGAAATGCATAAGCAAATAGATACTATTCCTTACTTCGATAAGATTAAACCAAACGTAGATTTTTATTCTGGTGTTTTATGGAAAAACCTAGGAATTCCTGATCAACTGATGACAGTTATGTTCTATTGCAGTCGCATTGCTGGCTACATTGCTAATATTTGCCTAGCTACCGAAAAATCTACTATTGTTTTCCCTAATCAAGCTTATGTAGGAAAAACAAATTTATTCTTTAATGATGTTGAGCCAAGCACTTCAGGAGTGATTCCCTTATTCCCTGCTCTTAAGCATTCAGCCGTGAGCTAAAAGCTCACGCTACGCGAACAGCTGTCAGCCGTCAGCCTAATCCTTAAAATAAACCCGGGAGTAAATGTAGGCTGGGCAGTGCATGACACCGATTCATTTGTTTGCGATCGCTTTTAGCGGCTCCTACGGAGCATCGCGTAGCGTGACCTACGGTCAATCGCCTTACTAAGCACTGCCCACCAACGGACTAGTTGATGTCGGTGAGCAGAAACACCTCCAGACGTGATTTACCGTAATGTTAAGAATTAATACAGCAATAGCAACACTTAGTGATACAAGTAGTATAATATCTCTACTTTAGATTTATGCTATTACTAAACCTCAAATTGCCATTAAGATTCCTCCAACCCTTCTCCCATAACTCAATAGCTGCTAGGTTGAGCAAACTGGCAGGTCAAAGACTGATGTGATTGTTGATGCGATCGCTAATTACCTTGACTGTGCTGAAAACATTCCCATCATTCAGACAATGGCTGAATTTGAGAGGAGGTTGGTGGAACGGGAGGCTGAAATTAGAGGGAAATCAGACGTCAAGTCAGCTTATGCCAGAAGAAACTCCTAAGACTAACTCTGCTATATCAAAGTTAGAGTCTGCTATTCAACGTTATACTCATGCACTTACTACACTTGAAGACGCTAGCTCGCCATCAAAAGAAACAGTTCTAGAGGTTTTGACTGCTCGTGATACCGTTCAAGCAGAATTAAGCAATCAATCACAGATTCCTACAGGAAGCTTGATTAAGGTTAACGATCTAGATCACCGATTAAAGCAAGATACTAATAAGATTACCACAGTAGATCTAACTGAATGGCATGCTATTTTCAACCCTAACGTAGAGGCTTGGTGGTGGTTTCTTGAACCTCCAAAGCATCGATGGGATTATCTGGATTGGCTATGGAAAATACTGACAATTGTATTTCTCATATTGTCTTTTAGTTTAACGGTAGATATTTCGGAACACTTTCTGAGTGGTGGAGCACCAGATACCTTAGAGGTTTTTGTTACTGCTAGTGAGGGCGTCCTAACACTACTGGTTGGTAGAACCGCTTTCACAAAAACTGGACAGGAGTTAATCAAAAATGCTCTTACCCGTTTGAATATTCCTAACTATTTTTGGCAAGAAGTAATTTGTGGTATTGCCTTCAGTCTTTTCCTCATTTGTGTTATAGTTTATTTTTTGTTACCTAAGATTGCCGATTTTTACAACCATCTTGGTGATCAAGACATTCAACATAATCATCCGAAATTTGCTGCCGCCATATCAGACTACAAACGAGCAGTCGCCCTGAATCCTGACTACGCTGAATCTCATTATCACTTAGGAACAATTTATGAGGAACTACAAGAAAATCAAAAGGCTTTATCTCAATACAAAATTGCTGTGAAAGATAACTTCATTCCTGCTTATAATAAGTTAGGAAGAATGTATATTATCGATCAAAAATATGCTCAGGCTAGTTTTTGGTTACGAAGAGGTCTAGACCTAATTAATGAGGAGACTGAAAATGATAAAGACAATGATAAAGAAGTGAAATACAATTTGCTGACAAACCTGGGGTGGGCTATGCTAGAACAAAAGTACTATGATGAGGCAAAATATAATCTCGAGAATGCTAAGAAGTTATATAATAACAAGGCACCAGCTTACTGTTTGCTAGCCCAGGTATTAGAAGCTGAAAAAAACGAAGCAGATGAAAAAAATACGGAAACAAAAAACACGGAAATAATTAATAATTGGGGATATTGCTATGAGTATGCCAATACTAATAATATAGATGAAAACAAATGGTTTTATCAAGCTAGACAGCACTTAAAAACTCCGTTAAATGGTTCTTCAGTACCTGCTATGCTAAATTTCCAGTTAAAAAACTCATAAAGCTTACTGTAAAAGGGAAATGAGGCTATTCAACTAACAAAATTTTCTGAATACTGCCTCTTTCCACTGCTCCGTTCGCGCAGCGTGGCCAACGGCCTCACGCGCCCCGCGTGGCCTACGGCCTCAGTCCCTGCTCCCTGCTCCCTTGGCCACAGTAAATCTATCATTTAGATGTAGGGTGGGCAGTGTATCACACAGAGTCATTTGCTTGCCATCGGGTTGGTACACACTGCCCACCTTACGATTGACAGTAATCGGTAACTCACCACTGATAACTAACTAGTTCATGTCAGTGGGCAGTGCATCACACCGATTCATTTGTTTGCGATCACGTAGCGTGACCTACGGTCAATCGCCTGACTAAGCACTGCCCACCAACGGACTAGTTGATGTCGGTGAGCAGAAACACCTCCAGAGGTGATTTACCGTAATGTTAAGAATTAATACAGCAATAGCAACACTTAGTCATACAATTGGTATAATAGCGCTACTTTAGATTTATGCTATTACTAAACCTCAAATCGCCATTAGGATTCCTTCAACCCTTCTCCCATAACTCAATAGCTGCTAGGTTGAGCAAACTGGCAGGTCAAAGACTGATGTGATTGTTGATGCGATCGCGCTTATACCTGGCTGTGCTGAAAACATTCCCATCATTCAGACAATGGCTGAATTTGAGAGGAGGTTGGTGGAACGGGAGGCTGAAATTAGAGGGAAATCAAATGTCAAGTCAGCTTATGCCAGGAGAAACTCCTAATAATAATTCTGCTATGTCAGAGTTAGAGTCTGCTATTCAACGTTATACTGATGCACTGACTAAACTTGAAGACACTAGCTCGTCAGGGAGCATCCCATTTTGGCAAATATATCTTTTTAAGTGGGCGGTAGAATCACGATCATACAGCTTAATGCGGTATGTTTCTTCCAAAGTGGGATCCTTCCGCTCGCCATCAAAAGAAATAGTTCTAGAAGTTTTGACTGCTCGTGATACGGTTCAAGCAGAATTAAGCAATCAATCACAGATTCCTACAGGAAGCTTGATTAAGGTTAACGATCTAGATAACCGATTAAAGCAAGAGACTAATAAGATTACCACAGTAGTAGATCTAACTGAATGGCATTCTATTTTGAACCCTAAAGTAGACGCTTGGTGGTGGTTCTTCAAACCTCCAAAGCATCGATGGGATTATCTTGACTGGCTAGGGAAAATACTGACAGTTGTATTTCTAACATCGTCGTTGAGTTTAACCGTAGACATTTCCTCACGCTTTCTGACTGGTGGACCAGATACCGTAGGGGCTTTTGTTACTGCTACTCAAAGCGTCTTAACACTATTGGCCGGTAGAAGCGCTCTCACAAAAGCTGGACAGGATTCAATCAAACGTGCTCTTACCCGTTTGAATATTCCTAAATATTTGTGGGAAGAAGTAAGTTGTGGTATTGCCTTCAGTCTTTTACTAGTTTCTGTTACCGTTCGTTTGTCGTTACCTCACATTGCAGTGGTTTACAAAAATATTGGTGATGGATATATTTTTGATGAAAATAGTCCTCCGCGATTTGCTGCTGCTATATCAAGCTACAAACGAGCACTAGTACTAAATCCTGACTACGTTGAACCTCATTATAAATTAGGATTAGTTTATGAGGAACTACAAGAAAATAAAAAGGCTTTATCTGAATACAAAATTGCTGTACAAGATGACTTTGAAGTTGCTTATAATAACTTAGGAAGAATGTATATTCTCGACAAAAAATATTATCAGGCTAGTTCCTTGTTACTAAGAGGTCTATACCTAACTGAGAATACTGACAATGAGCAAGTGAAATACTATTTGCTTAAAAACCTGGGGTGGGCTCGGCTAAAACAAAATCGCTATGCTGAGGCAAAACGTCATCTCCAGGATGCTATTACTTTAGATAAGGAAAAGGCACCAGCTTACTGTTTGCTAGCCCAGGTACTAGAAGAAGCAGGTGACAATAATACTGCAATAATCATGAATAATTGGGCATCTTGCCTGGGATATTCCTCCAGTTATAATATAGATCAAGACAAATGGATTGACCAAGCTAGACAGCGCTTAGAAACTGGCTTAACTAAACAGTTGCCCAATAAACAATGAAACACATAGTAGCTGCTTTGACAATCGTTGGTATTACCGTTGCACAAGGTTTTACCAATAAAGTTATTGCCGATCAATTACCTGTAGGAACTGTGGACACAGCTCAGGGAGTGGGTAAGATCTTCCGCTTACCTGAAAACGTTTCCATTCCTGTATCGATAGGTGAAGAACTTTATCCTGGTGACTTCCTAAGAATAGCTAAGGGAGCTTATGTAGTCATTGAGTGCCACAACAACAACAAATGGACTATACCTGAAGGTATTTGGGTGGGCGTGAATAATGGTTGTGGGAAACCAATCAGCCGATTTAGCAACCCTCCGGAGAAGCCTGGCTTCTACCCTCCTGATGATGCTCTTGATCCATTTGGTCCTGGCAGGAGGAGGGGTGCTGGTCACAGGTAACCCGAGCTTTCCTAAGCGGAACTGTACCATATAGTGCATACAGTAGATGTAGGGTGGGCAGTGCATCAAACCGAGTCATGTGCTTGCCATCGCCAAAGTACCCACTGCCCACCCTACAATTAATCTGAGCTGACTTTTTAGGGACTTGCTTATAAAAAAAATACCAATTAAAGTAGGGTGGGCAAAGTTATCTTATCTAGAAGACTGATGTGAACCAAAATGTTTTTGCCCACCCTACAATTCATCTGAGCTGACTTTTTACCTCAATAGGGAACGCGCACCAAGAAAGCGATCGCATTTTAGAAGTTAGAAGTTAGAAGTTAGAAGTTAGAAGTTAGAAGTTAGAAGTTAGAATTCTAGATTTTTCATTCTTCATTCTTCATTCTTCATTCTTCATTCTTCATTCTAAATTCTAAATTCTAAATTCTGCCTTCAACCATCCAAATCCCCTTCCATCACAGCAGCGATCGCATCTTTAGCATTATCTTGGAATTCCTGAAAATTCACTTTACCTAGGAACCAAATTGCTACTATCATCCCTGCCGATTGGAGAGCAAACACGACACCATAAGCCAAGACTGGGGTAGTAAAAATTGCTCTACCTACATCAAGGATCACACCACCGCTGGCTACTGCTATGCCTCGTGACATGGCTTGCGCTAATCCCCATGCCCCCACAAAGGTGCCAGCCGCTTCTGCTGCGGTTAGGTCTAACATCAAACTGAGAGCTCCTGTGGTGGCGATACCAGTAGATAAACCAAATAAGAGTAAGGTTACCTTGAATAGCTGAGCATTTCCGGTAAATCCTGACATAATAATCAAGATAAAGCACATAGATACCGCTAGACAGCCTAATTGAGTGGTTTTGCGCTTACCCAAATTGGGAATTAGGAAAAAGCCAGTGGCGCTCAAGCTCATCAACATCCCAATCCCCCAAAAGCTATTCAGTAGAGAAGTTTCAGGAATTGACATATTAAAGACTTCTCCCCCATAGGGTTCTAGCACCGCTTCCTGGAGAAATAGGCTGATGGTCATGATCACCAAAAAGGTGAAAAACAGGCCAGTTTGGGGACTAGCCGTTAATAGTTTTAGGGATTGGCCCAAGGTAATCTGGTCTTCGCGATTCGCTAGGATAGAACGGGAAGAATAGCGCGAGTATTTTTTCTCGATTCCAAAGGTGGCTAATACCGCTAGCCCGAAGACGATTAAGGGTACGAAGAAAAACAGTCCAGTAATCGATGACCGCAATACTTCCAGGGATGTATCAATATTATCTAATCGCTTCAGCAAAATTTTGCTGCTGATGCCCCCAATCGCAATACCCACAGTCATCATTGACCAGGTAATACCGATTAATTTGCCACGGTTGTCTTGATCAGAAATATCCACTAATAAGGTAAAAAAGGTAGTGGAACTCATACTTAGGGCTAGACCGTATAGACCAAAAACTAGAGCCCCAAGAGCGACCCAACTATAGGCTGGAATTGACCATGTCCAACCTCCAGCCCCTTGGACGAGATTGCCCAATTGCCAGGTGATTTGTACCGCTAAGGATAGGATAATCATAAATAACCCGCTTCCCATCCAGAGGTAACCAGTACGGTGATATCCAAAGACGGGTTTAGTATCCGAGAGCTGACCAAACCATACCCGGGCTGGGGCAACAAACAGCGAAATGGCTAGGAGGTTCGCGGTAATTGAGGCTGGAATACCTAGCTCGTCGATCATCACTCGGTTGAGCACTCCTAGGGTGAGCACTGCCAAGACCCCTAATCCCATATAGAATAGACCAAGCCGGAACATGGTAAATAGATTAATCTTGGGAAGTGTTTGGTGCTTTGCTGAGGAGGGAGGCTCAGACTTGACTAAATTACTGGTTTTCATCGGTAGAGTTTTAGTTTAGGGGAGAGAGGGAATCGGGAATCGGGAATCGGGAATCGGGAATCGGGAATCGGGAATCGGGAATAGTAGGAAAGAGATCCGAGGATTGTTTGGTGTTATGACAAATCAGCATTGGGTTTCATGATCAATTTGGATATGTTATAGGTAAATGCTATAGCTAAATGGCTTAGATCAAATCCCTAAATGGGTTAGCTTAATGGGATCGATAAATGCGATTGGCCGTAGGCCACGCTACGCGAGCGCGCTCTTGGTTAGCTTAATAGAATAGGGATAGCAATTGATGTAATTGTGTTTACCAACTCAAGGCACTAATCATTGCTCAAACCTTTAGCTGATCTGCTTTTCAATTCCCTGATCCAGGGAATTTTTTTATTCTCTGTACCTAGCGCTATCAATGGGATTGGCCTTGGCCAAAAGGCCACGCTACGGGAATGGCCACGCTACGGGATGAAGCGAAGCTTCCGCGCTGGTGCGATTGACCCTAGGTCACGCTACGCGATCGCTCCCGATTCCCGACTCCCGATTCCCGACTCCCGACTCCCGACTCCCGACTCCCGAACCAGATGTAAAAAACCTACCCCTGTAAGCCACACTACCCACCCTATCAAAATCTCAAGGCATCCATTCCAACCCAATCCCCACCCGACTATCCTTATTTTCGATAGAATTCTGTTTCTCAATATCCGTAGCAAGCCGCAAATTGGGAGTAATCGCATAACCGAAGGAAAGCTTGCTTATCCCCACCTCATCACTACTGCCAATAGACACAAAACTCTGAGTGAAGGAAATATCAGCGGCACCAGTGCGAGACAAAACCAACAGCAACCGTGCTCCCACATTTACCCCATCGGTAGAGTAACCATCAGTCTCCAAATTGCGATAACCTACCATCGGGGCAATATTGAAATAACTCCCTAAGGGCCGCACATAATACCGCAAATCTACCCCAAAGGTTTCTCGCTCACCATTAAAGGAAGCCTGATAATCCCCACTAACCGTTAAGCCAGAATTACCAATAAACACATCTTCTACTCCCACATTCACCCCTGCTGCTTGTCCATTAGAGGGAAACTGGGAGTAACCCAACCGCAACCGAGTACGAAAACTGGGTTGATGGCGAATATTCTGCCAAACATCGGGCACCTCCTCTAGCCAACGCTGTAGCACCGGACTGCCTTCGATTACCTCTGGACTTAAATCCAACTCCTGGGCTGCTGAATTACCAGGAGGATCAGACTGGGGAGACTCTGGTAACTTATCTGGATTAGGCTCAGGGGGATTCCCCTGGGTTTCCTCTTGGTTGCCTGTAGTCGAGTCCGGTACTGGCACGGTTTGACTCCCAGCTCGGTAAGCAACTGTGAAGCTAAACGTTAGTCCCAGTAATCCCGTTTTTAGATACTTAAGTCCCAAATTTTTCAACACTCAACAATAAAAAATACACTAACAGAACTGACGCACCTATACCGATAAAACTTCTGTCATTCTTATATCATTTCCGGATCTAAGGGAATAGGGAGTAGGGAGTAGGGAGTAGGGAGTAGGGAGTAGGGAGTAGGGAGTAGGGAGTAGGGAGTAGGGAGTAGGGAGTAGGGAGTAGGGAGCAGGGAATCAAAAAAAAAGTGATCCTACCTAATGTAGAATCACCACAAAAACGAAGCTAACAGTTAGCGGAGCAAACTTTAGATCATAGAACCTTGTTTAGCCGTCATATCAATGGGCTTAATCAGGTACAATTTCAGGAGCTGCCAGGCATTAGACATGTATAGGGGCAACTTCTGGAATATTTGCAAGAACTTGGGCGTATTTGAGTTAGCGATCGCTCTCAGCTTATCATTATTCCGGACACAAATCTCTAGACGCTCATAAAATTCCGGATGGTCTACATCCAAAATAACTGGGAAGACCCGTCCTGAGGTGTCATTAGTCTTCTCAATCACATACTTATCATACTCACGAGCATCTAAACCAATTGAGGCATAGAATCCATACCGCTGAACATCATTCAGATACATAGTGGCAAACACCGACAGCAAGAAGAATCGGGACCAAAGCTTAGCCTTCCAGTCATTCAGCGTATCCGGCTGGGCTCTCATCAGCGCATCAAAGAAATCCCCGTGACGGTTTTCATCCTGACACCAGTTTTCAAAGAAGCGGAAAATTGGATAGACCCGGTCTTCAGGATGCGCTTCTAAATGGCGATAGATAGTAATATACCGCCAATAGCCAATCTTCTCAGACAGATAAGTAGCGTAGAAAATAAACTTCGGCTGAAAGAAGGTGTACTTCTTGCTCTTAGTCAGGAATCCCAAATCCAGCTGTAGATTGAAATCTGACATGGCCTTGTTCAGGAATCCCGAATGACGTGCTTCATCACGAGACATCAGGGTAAAGCACTCTGCCAGCACAGGATTTTTATTCTTTAAGCGCCGTCCCAATTCCTTATACAGCAAGAAACCAGAGAATTCCGCTGTACAGGAACGTTCCAGAAACTCAACAAATAACCGGCGTTTTTCCCCATCAATATGGTCCCAGGATTGATTAAACTCCTCATCCCGGACAAAATGGTGACGATTGTAGTCAGCTCGAAACTCTTCCAGGATGGCTTCGAGTTCATCCTGATTAGGCGAGAGGTCCATCTTCGCCATTGCTTCAAAGTCAGTAGTGTAGAACCGGGGAGTTAGGATCGTGTCCTTGGCCGGAACTTTTATACCGGGTCGGATTTCATCAAAATCAGGTTTTTTAAGGGAATCTACCATCTTAAGCTCTTGCTTGCTTGTTATAGTTGCTTACCATTCTCGGTGCCCTGGTGTGGCCATATCCGGGTTACTCAACCCACGCCCAAACCCAAGACTGATCATATAGCAATCGGGATCAGCTCGTGAAACCGAGAAAGATTCCCCAAACAGGGAACACAAGGCAACACCTTGTCCCAGGGTCAGTTTCACCAATCAATGACGATTGCTATCTATTGCTATATATATATTGCTTTCTGAGTTTACCAGGGTATTGGTGATCTCAAGCGCTTTTTTTTGTTAAGAGTTACAACGTAATTTAAAGTTTTATCACATTTTGCCCCTGCCGTAGCTTAAACCTGAACCCTTAAGCAAACCTGAAAGCTTAAGCAAACCTGAAGTCTAAAAGCTGTTACATAACTTAAAGAAAATAATTAATTAATAAAGTTATTTAATAAAGTTATTCAATCAAGTTATTACCTTTTTCGTTATCATCTTTATAGTTTTGACCTAAAAATGGGGATTGTCAAGGGGGAACCGTTCCGACTCCCCCTTTTTTTTAGCTCCAAAGTTTGCCGATGCTGAATGTTGACGTTACATTTAATAAATATTGCTTCCATATAATTGACAATTAAGATAATCTATTTTAGATTTTATTAATGATTGAGCATTGATTTTTATTCCATTGCTTACTAATATAGATATTGTCGCTATACCGCCGTTTTAATGTTCGATTATTTATCTGGATAAATTTGGATACACAACTTTTATAATTCAATTATAATTCAAAAAACTTGTAGTTATTTGTAGTTAACAAAAAGGGTAAATCAACTTATGTCAGCGATTGAATCAAGTCAATTGACACCGGCTCAACGTGATGAATTCAAAGAAGTATTTGATTTGTTTGACGCTGATAGTAATGGGTCTCTAACTAGAGAAGAGTTAGCCAATGCTATGGGGTCTCTGGGAATGACTCTAACCGATGAAGAACTAGAAGCGGTCTTGATCAAGACCGATGCCGACTTAAGTGGAACTATCGAATTTCCTGAATTTGCGGAATGGGTAGTCAACAAGGTAGACCTCACTTCCCAAGATGATCTACGGGAAATCTTTTCCCTGATTGATTTAGATGGCAATGGTTCTATCTCACTCGATGAATTACGTCAATTGTTGGACTCGTTGAAGGTTAATCTTGGGGAAGATGAACTGACGACACTCATTGCCAAAGCAGACAGTGACAACAATGGTGTGATTGACTACAATGAATTCCTGGAAAGTGATGAACTTTGGAGTCAAATCAAGTTAACAGTTGGTGTCACCCGTTCCTTTAAGGAAATTCTAAAGCAGTATACCCAACTGGCTGAAAATCCTCAAGCAGGGTTCGGCACCATTAATCCCCTACCCTATGGTAAAGAAAATGCCGCCAAAATGGGATATGACGTATCCCAACTTCCTGAGCAAGTTTGGGAGTCTTCCTGTATGTGCGGTAATTCTTTTTCCCTTGGCTCGATTAACCAAGGTGAAACCGTTGTCGATTTAGGATGTGGTGCCGGTGCTGACCTTTGTGTTGCTGCTAGTTTGGTAGGTGAAACCGGGAAAGTCATTGGTGTAGATATGACCGCTGCAATGGTGAAAAAAGCCCGTGAAAATGCCGAATTATGTAACTTCACGACTATTGAAGTGATTAAAGCACCCTTTGATATGGGCAAACACGAAGACATTCCCGAAAGTGTAGCGGATGTGGTCATTGCCAATGGGACATTTAACTTATCACCTCGTAAGAAATGTGCTTTTGTCCAAGCCTATAATTGCTTGAAACCAGGGGGTAGGTTTTATTTGGTGGATGTAGTTCGCCAAGGCAATTCTGAGTCAGAAATACAAGAAGGGAGTTGGTGCGATTGTGTAGCAGGCGCTATACCTATTTCCAAAGTCTTAGAACTAATGGCATCAGTTGGATTTGTCGAATGTGAACATGTCGGCTTCACCGGTTACCGCACCTCTGACTATACAGTCACAGCTACTTTCCGAGCTAAAAAAGCCGACTAGTTTAAACAGAAGAATTGCTGTAAGCATTCAGCTATCAGCTATCAGCTATCAGCTATCAGCTATCAGCTTATGGGCTACTGTTCGCGCAGCGTGCGCGTAGCGAATCGGTGCTTTTGAATAAAATAAGCACCTCAAGTAGCGTGAGCCTTGGCCTATGGCCACGCTACGCGAATGGCTGACGGCTGACGGCTGACGGCTGATAGCTGAATGCTTACGAATTGTTATTCATTTCCGCAAGAACCTGGAGTACCACTTTATCTAACTCCGCAATAATAGTATCGAGGAACCAACTACCATCTAAGTTTTCAGCAATCCATGGATCCATGACCACTGATCGCATCACCGTGATTTCCTTATCTTGTTCAGAATTTACAGGCTCTGGAAGTTGTAACAACCGTTGTTTGTAATTATTGAAAAACTCTTCTCCGTAATAATCTTTTTGAAAGTCTGTGGTGCTAACTAGCACATTATACTGGGCATTAACATCTTCGCCTTCTTCTTCTGGAAGCACTAGTTTCAAACTGATCCGATCATAGATCTGGCGATTGAAGTCATTCGCTGCTTCTAAGTCTTGGTTCCAACTCCCATCACTGTTCTTGAAATTAAAAGCATAAGTGAGAATATTCAGGTCTGCTCCTGTCTCCTTCAGCAATTCTAGGGCTTCGGTATCCTCACCATTCAAGATCTCTTTAGGACGCTTTCCAGCTAACAGGCTGCGTAGCTTGTCTCTGAATTCTTTTTCACTGGCATAATTGCTAATTGGTCCTTCTGGGTCTTCTATTGGTACTGGAAAGACGCCATAGCCTTTGCCTGGATCCTCATTCAGCTCCAGCAGCTTCCAGTGGAACATTTTGCAGTTGTATAAGGTTCGACCAAGGATTTTGCCGTATCCTGAGGGTTCTGGTGGGATAACCTTATGGCTTAGGTATACTCCTGCTGCTGCGGCACCGGGTTTCGACCCTTCAATGCCGTAAGTTCCTAAAAGATATTCATCTTGTCCTTCAGAGCCTTCACCGGTATTGGTGTAGGGAGCCTCGAAGGCAATTAGACTCCGCATCAACATGTTCCGATAGCACAGTGCCCCGGCTGGATAAGGCATGTAACCAGTCTTATGAGGGTCTACTGTAACTGTATCTGTTCGGTAAAGGTTATCGTATTGTGCATACACATAATCGCTCATGGGCAGCACAGGCACTGGTTCATCAGCCTCTGTGCTGACGGGTACAGCCTTCGTTTCCAGCATTGCAGCAAAATAGCCACCCCATGCCGCATCAGCATGTACAGCGAATTCAATGTTTTGGAGGTGATACTTATTGTCCCGTAGATCCAAAACTGTCTTGATTGGATCGACGTTTCCTTCTTCCGTGGTACCAAGTACTGCTACCACCGCTATCACTGGCCGATTTTCGCTTAGACACTTATCTATCTGTTCTTCCAAAATAGTAGAGTTCATCCGTCCATGGATATCAAGGGGAATGCTCCGCATTTGGTTTGCTCCTACACCCAGGATGGCTGCTCCCTTGGGCAAAGAGTAATGCTTGGAACCCGGTACAAAGATCACCGGCGTCTGGATATCAGTATCTTGCAAAAATATGTTGGTAAAGTCTACGAAACCCAGGTTTTGGAGAGTGTAGGGAGAGATGGCTTCTGTGACTGTGTCTGGTTGAATTTGATATTCATTTAGCAATCTCTCTGATAGAGCCAGAACCTCATCTATCCCCAAGTTCAAGGTTGACCAAGGATCTAAGGTAGCCAGTTTAGCCTCGTCTCCTGATGGCAGTTTTACCATCATGTCGCGGGCTGCATAAAGAGGCGAATTGGAATCATTGAGGGGCTTTTGTAAGGAGAGGGGATAATACTTTAAGTTACGTGCAGCCCAAAGCGCCTCAATATTAGCCGTTGAACCACCGCAAGTCAGGTGCCCCCAGGGCTCTGGGATGCCTTCAGTATCGTATTGATAGCCAACCATCTCGCAGATGTCTTTAGCCGCCTCAACTTCTAAGACCGTGGTGAAGGGGGCCGCTTCAATAGCAGTATTGTTCTGGTTATAGAGCATCCCAGCAAAGTAGCCAGCCATTCCGGCTAGAGTCTGGTCCCAGAGCATGTGTCCCTGATAGCGCATGCTGAAAAACGGACCTGAATTCCGGAGCTCCTTCAGAAGCTCGTTCAATTCTGTACGCAGTAACTCTACTGCTTCTATGTAACCAGGATCGTCTTTAACTTCATCTGGAATTGGGGAAGGATCTTCAGGATGGAAGTTGTTGCGCCAATCAATGTGATCGGAAAGGGCTTGGGTAATCAGCTCTTGGAAAAGAGCAGCATTTTCACCCTTGGGTCCTAAAAACCAAGATTCCACATTGCGCTTAGTTTCACCCTCACCACCGAGCATTTCTTCTAGGCGCTGACGTATAGGTTTTACACGTTCCTGAATCTTACGGATTTTACGAAATATCGTTAACTTACCAACAACATTCCGTAATTTATTCAATCCGCTCCCTTTATAGTTTTCCATTGAGTTAATCAGCCTTTTTTGATATATGCCACGTCAATATTACAGTTAAATAAATCACTGAATATTCTTTAGTCATAAAAATTTACGGTTATCAATTAGACATCTCCAAAAATTAACCTCAAACCCTTGCACTGCCTGGGTCAAAACCGAGTTTCTGGAGATGTCTATTGGGTGAGGTACATGTTTTTAGGGAGTAGGGAGCAGCGGATCCCCCCTAACCCCCCGCGCGGAAGGGGGGAAAGGAATAGGGAATAGGGAATAGGGAATAGAGAAAAAATTATGTTTACCTCATAAGTAAGATAAACCCTAGAAATACACCCCTTTTCTTAATCTTTGGGTTGTTGATGATGAATTATGAAAAAATCTCTACCTTACAAACTCCGTTCCCTGCTAGGGGAATAGGGAGAAAATCCTGTGTAGTTCATTACTATTAAAAACGCTATCTACTCCAATTGAGTATCTGTAAGCGTTCGCGTAGCGTGGCCTACGGCCAATCGCATTCTTTCTTTTGATCCCATTTGTTTGATTGAAGCTGACAGGATTCCAAAAAATTATCAGCACCCTGTAATTTCGGTAATCCCTATCTTTTAATAGGGGTAAGACTTTTAGAGCTATCCCCTGGAAAAGAATCATGAAAAATTGCTTCTCGTTTAATTAGGTCAAGTTTCATCGATTCATCAATTCCTAAGTTATTTCCAAATCGGGATTTGTTCACGATAGCACGACTAAGCTTGGCATCACTGAGGTCAGCATAAATCAGGTAGGCATCACTGAGGTCAGCATAAATCAGGTAGGCACCCCTCAGGTAGGCATGACTTAGGTTGGCACTACTGAGGTAGGCACCACTCAGGTAGGCTTCACTGAGATCCGCTTCACTGAGATCCGCTTCAGTCAGGTCGGCAAAAATCAGGTTGGCATCCTTTAGATTAGCACGAATCAAGTCAGCACTACTGAGGTCAGCTTCACTGAGGTCGGCACCAATCAGGTTGGCATCACTGAGGTCAGCATCACTCAGGTCAACACCGTTTAAGTCTCGACCCACAGCTCCACGGCTAGCAATCTCTTCCACTAGACGCCATTTCTGATCAAACTCGTTATTTTGATCATCCTCTGAACTTGTGCTCAAAATTTCAATATCTTGAACAGGAAAACCCCTTAATTCTTTGAGTTCTCCTGATTCTATGCAAGATCTAAGCCGTTCGATATCCTCTGGAGACCCCTCTACAATTAATCGGATGCTGCCTGGTTCAATATCAATAATGTTTATACTGTCTCCTGAATAGGCTCGTAAAATAGATTGAATAAAGTCTAAATTTTCAACTGAATCTATATGCCCTTCTAATACGATAACAGCTTTAATTGTTTGACTTTTTTTATCGATTACAGTCACTTTGCGCCTAAGTGCTTGCCCTTGCTGCATCCCCTCCACTAGCTCTGACCTACTACCATCATTTCTGCTTAGCGGTTCTGATCGGTTTTCCTCTGCTATTTCCGCAATTTCTCTCCAGTTTAGTTTCAGAGCCTGGCATATCCGTTTAAAGGAATCCAGCTGAATTGGCTTGGATTGAAAAAACTTTGTTACTGTAGTGCGACCTATAAGTTGTGACTTTGCAAACTTACTTTTAGACTCAAATCCTAGCCTGATTAAAGCGCTTTCCGCTTTTTCTATACCTTCTGAAGAGGCGGTGATAGTTAGTTTTTTATTTTTTTTACCTGGGCTACAATCTTTCATCGTCTGGCTAATTATTTATAAATATAGTAATAACTATAATTTTTTTTTCGTGGCTGAATTAAAGTATTAATTTAGATAGTATTGTTTTGGTAAAGCCCCCTAAATCCCCCAACTTTGCGGTGCGACCCAAGGGCGATTTACTCGCCCATTGGAAAGCGCACCGGGGGGACTTGTCTTGATGCAGTCGCTCATGGGGGAAACCCCCAAGACCGCGCTGCATCGCTTGAAAGTTTTGTTCCCCCCAAAATTGGGGGGCTAGGGGGGCGGAATCATATCCAGAATCAGCAACGCCGTTTTTTTATAATTCAATGGAGTAAGCGATGCAGCCCTAAATCACCAAACTCAATAATTCCCTGACCTGAAGTTTCCTATTCCCTGCCGCCAGCGCCATAACCTTTAGCGCAATCACAACTCAGTCACAAGGCAATCAAACAAAAGCCAAATCATATTAGCAACTAATCCATTGTCCAGTCAAGGTTTCAGTTTTTGTCGGTCACCATTAAAAGTAGCAGTCAAGCGTACCAGTTACAACAAAAACCTATGGCTCATAAAACTCTGACAATCAAAGAAATGGTTCAAGCTGCTATTATCTCCATATTACTTGGGGGGTCACTTACCCTAGCCGTCATGGATGAAGAGTACCGCCCCACGTTTATGGATATGGCAAAAATAGGACTTGGAGGCTATCTGGGACTTTCACTACCTAAGTCTAAAGGGAAATAAAGTTATAGCGCTAGTATAGGGAACAGGGAACAGGGAACAGGGAACAGAACCTGACACTTTTTTAGAGGTTGTCTGGGAAGTTTTATTTGCTACATCGAAGCCCCCGTTGGTCCCCCGAGCGAGCAATCCCCTCGGGGGACTTTTACCATAAAATTGATTCTTGTTCCCCCCAGAATTGGGGGGCTAGGGGGGCAAAATTAAGTATAAAAAAACTTTTCAGATATCCTATTATATGTCAAACTTATCAATACACCCCTGTTCTTAATCTTTGGGTTTTAGATGATGAATGCTGAACAAACGTCTATCCAACAGATCAGTACAGAGTATATTGCTATAGACCCTGACTTTTGTGGTGGTAAACCTCGCATTATTGGCACTATAATGCCTGTCGCAACTATTGCCAAAATGTATTTGGAGATGGGAGAATCCTTAGAAGAAATTGCCTCTGAGTATAATTTATCTAAGGCAGCGGTTTATGCGGCAATGGCCTATTATTACGATCATCGGGAAGAAATTGACCGCCATACCGCAGAAAGTGCAGCGTTTGTGGAAGAAATGAAGCGCAATAGTCCCCCTTCTCCTTTAGAATCACGATTGAGGGCTATTCGGGGTGAGTAGTCGGATTTATGAAGTATATACTCCAGAGGACATGGTTGGGCGTATTGAGTATCTGTAAGCGTTCGCAAAAGCGCGGAAGCTGAGGCCGTAGGCCACGCTTTGCGAACGCGTGACTCGCGTAGCGTGGCCTACGGCCAATCGCATTTTTTTGGTTGATGCGATCGCATTTTTTTGCGGGAATCCCTATTTTTCACTAGGAGTAAGACTTAGGGAAGTGTGGGCAGATGGTGGATATTTTTATTAAGGGTAATTATCCTGACATGATATAAAGCTATGGGAGTAGTTTTTAGTGCTATGATAAAGCCATGCAGCACCCATTCCCTTTTTTCTATTATTTTGGCGCAGCCCTATAAGATTTAGCCCTAGTAAAACTACGGAATATAGCGCTACGCGAAAGGCAAAAGGCAAAAGGCAAAAGGCAAAAGTTCAGTATATAGCTTTTCAGCTTGTATCAATGTCGTAACCTTGTCGTAACCTTAATGGGTAGTGCTATAAAACAATTCTAAAAACCTAAAAAAATGGCGTTGCTGAATCAAGGAATGAATATGAGTGGGGTGGGCATCCTGCCTGCCCGGGAATTGTAACGGGCAAGATGCCCATTCCACAAAACTCTTCAAATCATTCCATTGTTAAGCAATGCCGAATTTAATAGTTCTCTATTTTAGAGACTTGAAAGTCTGGGAAAAAGCCCTTGGCCAAAGGCCACGCTACGCGCATAAGCACCTCAAGTAGCGTGCGCTTAGCGCTTAAGCTGATACGCGACACGCTGATAGCTGATAGCTTACAATCTACCTAAGCTTTATCCAAGAATAACTAATTCCACATTAGCCACTTCTGAGCATTTAGCCGTTGTATAGTGTAATGAACCATTAGATCAAGAGTCACTCTCCGTTCATCAATCATAAAAGACTCGATTGTACTAGGGTTAACACCATTAGCTGAGGCCGAAAAAGCCTTTTGTTTTTTAATATCTTCGTCTAGGAAATAAACGTTAAATTTACGTTGCCCATTTTGCCAACTACCCATTACTTGCCAACAGTCATCCATTTGACTCAAACTCGGAATGGGGATTTTCTGTTTAGCAAACGTCACATCTACATCATCAATACCTTGTTTGGCAAAAGCAGTCTTAAGGGCTGGCACATAATGTTGTTCCACAAATTCAGTAAAGGGTTTCTTTTCAATTGCTGGTGGTTTGGCTTTTTTAGCTTTTGCCTCTGTAGCCGCAGGGGCCTTAGCCGCAGGAGCCTTAGCCGCTGGTTTCTCTTCTGATTTTTCAGCAGGCTTTTTGGCCGCAGGGGCCTTAGCCTGCGGTTTTTCTGCTGATGTATCAGAAGGAGTATTCGCTTCCTCAGGGTTAGGCAAGGGTTGGGTTTCTTCCGCCATAGCTTACGTAAGTCGTTATCTTTACTGTGGATAATCCTATCTTACTGGCGAAGGGCTAGACAGATGCCTCGGGAATCGGGAGTCGGGAATCGGGAATCGGGAGTCGGGAGCGGTGCGACCCGTGGCGAATTTAATTCGCCTACGGAAAGCGCACCGAGGGAGTCGGGAGTCGGGAAAAGCGGGAAAAGCGGGAAAAGCGGGAAATGGGCAGAATTCTCCGGACTTGAGCTAAACGCGATTGGCGGTAGGCCACGCTACGCGAACGCATTTGTCAGTAGCTTTAGTATAGCGCTTTCTAACCTAATGAGGTACACAGGATTTTTTCCCTCTTGCCTCTTGCCTGTTCCCGATTCCCGATTCCCGATTCCCGATTCCCTATCGCTAGCTTTTTTCTCTTGGGAGAGAATTAACCGCTAACACCTGATGCTCCAGAGGATGGCAAAGCTGAGGGAATTATACTAAAGTATATGAGTACTGAAAATTAATCCTAAAAAAATTAATTATCAGATTTAATAGCATGTCAATAATGTAAGCATTCAGCCATCAGCCGTCAGCCGTCAGCCGTCAGCCGTCAGTTTTGTGGCACAGGCTTTGGCCTTGGCCTTTCGGCCACGCTACGCGAATGGCCACGCTGTGCGAACGACGCTGGGAGGTGACTTTACTCAGCATTATTCCAATGCTTACTTGTTTTATTCAAAAGCACCTCAAGTAGCAACTCAAGTAGCGCATTAGCTGATACGCGACACGCTGATAGCTGAATACTCACTCAATAATGCTATAGCATTAATTGTATTATCAATAGTATTTGAATTTAGGGTGTTTGAAAATTGTTGATAATCCCCGTTGGAGCCAGGGTAAATCTACTAAACCGAAAAACAAATCATAAACAACTAACAAGAAAAAACTAACAACTAATCTATATGGTCTGGTCAGAGCAACAGCTGTTACATGGTGGTAAATACAAGATCGAGAAAATTCTTGGACGTGGAGCGTTTGGAATTACCTACAAAGCAGTCCATCAGTTACTCAATCAAGATGTTGTAATTAAAACACCACACGAAAGCCTGAGATTGGCTCCAGACTACCCCAACTATGGAGAACAATTTATCAAGCAAGGACAACTGCTGGCTCAACTGTCTGCTGACCTTGAATCCCTGGTCCAGGTCAGAGACTTGTTTCAAGAAGGAGATACCTACTTCCTAGTGATGGATTTTATTTCCGGGGAAAGTTTGTGGAAGTTGGTACAACGCACAGGACCATTACCTGAAACTGATGCAGTAGAGTACATCACTCAAATTGGGTCAGCGTTGAATCTAATCCATGGAGTAGGGCTGGTGCATTTAGATATCAGCCCTCATAATATCGTGGTCAGTAACAGTGGCAAACCGGTATTGATTGACTTTGGGATTCCTGGGGATATACTCCGAGATAGTAATGTGTCGAGCCATATTGACAATAAACCATTTCGACCCTACGAGCTATACTACCAAGGCAGTCGTCACGCCACGGTGGATGTCTACTCTCTAGCGGCTTCGATGTACCATGCCGTAACCGGGCTAAGTCCTACCGAGTCAATTTACCGCAAGTATGACGGTGAAGAGCTGGTGCCACCAAACCAACTGGTTCCTAGTATTAGCGATCGCTTAAATCAAGTAATTCTCCAAGGCATGGCCTTAGAGCCAAAAGACCGTCCTCAGTCAGTCCACGAATGGTTACAGCCCGTGACTGAAAACGATTATTTCATCTCTTTGAGTGAAGCTGATGACCTTAGTTCTGATGTAGGAGTAGATTACCGCCCATTACGGGATTTACTAATCCGTAGAAAGTGGCAAGAGGCAGATCAAGAAACTCTCGCCGTTATGCTCAAAGCAGCAGGACGAGAAGAAGAAGGCTGGCTTGACATCCCAGATATCAACACCTTTCCTTGTACAGACCTCTGTACTCTCAACAGCCTCTGGGTAAAGTACAGCCATGGGCGCTTTGGCTTTAGTGTACAGAAGCGAATCTGGCAGAGCATAGTCACCGAGAGTGTGCAGGTAACTCCTGGTGCCGATTATGACTATGAAACTTACTGTCGCTTTGGCGATCAACTTGGATGGCACACCAACGAAAAGTGGCTAGATTACGTTGACCTCCCCTTCACCCTCAATGCTCCCCAGGGGCATCTACCAGTCAGCTATGTCGGATTCTTTTCCGGTTGGGCATACTTTGCCTTTTTCATGGGTGGCGTATCTCTCTTCTCTCGCCTTGAGATATGTAGTATTTAGCAGTGTTTATAGCAGTTTGTAATTCGGTCTGGGTGTTAGGGAATCGGGAATCGGGAATCGGGAATCGGGAATCGGGAGTAGGGAGTAGGGAATCGGGAAACAAGACTGTGTACCTGATTAGGCTAAAAACCGCTAAATAATATGGGTGTGGCTCTTTTGGAAAGACGTTTGGTCAGGTTTAGAGAGGTATCGGAAGAGTAGGAGGAGCAGTAATAGAGCAACGAGCTTGAATTAGTCGTTTCATCAAAGGAAGGCCATCTTTGTACAAAG
>NZ_JAAHHE010000429.1:0-4574 GCF_010692525.1 Moorena sp. SIO3B2 | reverse complement strand
ACACTCTACGGATAATGATGTAGCTGTATAGATAGTTGAGCAACACACTCATTGACAAATCTACCATATTGATCTCATTGATCAGAATCACCATGAAGCATTCAATTATTAAATCACTCAAAATCGTCACCATGGTTACGGTAACCTCTACACTAGCCATGGCATCTAGCGCAACAGCAGCTACCCTCAAGGTGACAGTTGAAAGCCTGGCACCAGAAAACGGCACGTTATTGGCTCCAGTCTGGGTAGGTTTCCATAATGGTTTGTTTGATATTTATGATCGGGGTGAGGCAGCTTCACCAGGACTTGAGCGCATTGCTGAGGATGGCAATGCCGCAGTGCTTAGTGAAGAGTTTTTTGCTAGTGGTGCGGGTTCAGTTGATGGTGTAATTCCTGGTCCAAATGGTCCAGTTGCTTCTGGGGATATTGCCAAAGCCACATTTACTGTAGATTCTACTAGCCGTTACTTCAGCTACGCGGCAATGATTCTCCCCAGTAATGATGCTTTCATTGCTAATGGCAACCCCTTGGCTTTTGAGATTTTTGATGAAGAAGGTAATTTCACTGGAGCTGACTTTACCGTTCTCGGTTCTCAAGTTCTGGATGCGGGTACGGAAGTTAACGACGAGCAGGAGACGACTACTCCCTTCTTGGGTCAAACTATTCCTGATACCGGTACACCAGAAAACGGAGTAGTTAGCCTGCATCCAGGTTTTATCCCAGGTGGACCGATTTTATCAAGTGAGACATTTGCTCAAGCTGACTTCACAGTGGATGGCTACCAGATAGCACGTATCAAAGTCGAGAAGGTGCCAGAATCTTCTACTACTGGAGGATTACTTGCTATCGGTGGGTTGTTATGGCTGGGTAGCCGCTGGCGTCAGAGTCTTAACAGATTCGCGTAAATCCCTTTGGCAATTGACCATTGAAAATTTTCAATTTTCCCTTCTTGATTAACAACAGTATAAAAATAACTAGTTCACTAGACTCAAGATACATGCGATCGCTTAAATCTCAGGCTTGACTTGGCATAGTGCGATCGCTTTTTTTAAACCAGTCTAGGGAAACTCAACACTGGCACGGCATCCATCAATATTTCCCGCTCTTGACGACACCCGACACCCGACTCCCGACTCCCGACACCCGACACCCGACTCCCGACTCCCGACTCCCGACTCCCGACTCCCGACTCCCGACTCCCGACTCCCGACTCCCGACTCCCCTTGACCAACCGCAAAGTTCAAGAGATAATTTTCTTGTAATTATTTAACAAATCTTAAAATACTAACCTTGCAGTACGAGCCAAGAACCATTTCTGACTACTACCGCCAGCGTTCTCGGCTAGTCTGGGGGCGCAGGATAGCTTTAGTAGGGGCACTGATTACCTTTAGCATCAGGCTAGCGTGGGATTTCGTCACCGGTAGCCTTACCCAAAATCAGCCTCAACGAGCCTGGGAATTTCGCGAAAAGCTGACTGAACTTGGTCCAACCTTCATTAAATTGGGACAAATCCTTTCCTGTCGTCCGGATATTGTTCCTCCTATTTATTTAGAGGAACTCACTAAATTACAAGACCAATTACCTCCTTTCCCTAATCATATTGCCTATCAGTTAATTGAAGAAGAATTAGGGGATAACTATAACAACATCTATGGCTCACTGATCGAAAAACCGGTAGCTGCTGCTTCCCTAGGACAAGTGTACAAAGGGACACTCAAAACTGGTGAAATAGTAGCAGTAAAGGTGCAACGCCCTGGTCTGGTAGAGTGTATTTCCCTAGATATCTATATCCTGCGGAAAATAGCAGCATGGGCGCAAGAATCAATATCCTTTGTTCACAGCGACCTAGTAGCACTTATAGACGAACTAGCTATTAGCTTGTTTGAAGAAATGGACTATACCCAGGAAGGTCGCAATGCGGAACGATTTGCCGAACTTTACGGTGACATTAACAATATCGCTGTACCACGTATATACTGGCAATACTCGGGGCGGCGGGTGTTAACCATGGAGTGGATCACTGGGACTAAATTGACGGAACTAGAAACCATTAAAGCCCAGGGATTAGACCCGAATACCCTGATTGATGTAGGATTTCAGTGTTGCTTGCGGCAACTTTTAGAAGAAGGTTACTTCCATGCTGACCCTCACCCAGGCAATTTATTGGCTACCCCTGATGGGAAATTGGCTTATCTTGACTTTGGCATGATGAGCTCAGTAGAACCGTCTTATCGGTATCGCTTACTGGAATCGGTTGTCCATATTGTTATTGGTGATTTTGAAGGTTTAGCACAAGACTATAAGAAACTCGACTTTTTGCCACCGGAGACAGATGTGACCTCGCTGATTCCTGAACTCACTGATATTTTTGGTGGGGTGATGGAAGCTACTGTGTCAACATTCGGCTTTAATCGTATTATTCGGAAGCTATCCCCGTTACTTTATAAATATCCATTTAAATTACCCACTTACTACCTCCTGATTTTCCGCAGTGCCGCTACCTTAGAAGGGATAGCAATTAAGCTCAATCCTAATTTTCAGCCCTTCAATGAAACGTATCCCTATGTTGCCCAACGGCTGTTAACGGATTCATCACCCCAATTAAGGACTTGTTTACAAGAGATTGTGTATCAAGATGGTGGAATTCAATGGCATGTTTTGGAGGATTTATTAGGTCAGGTGCGCACAAGTAGGCAGTTTGATATTAGTGCGCTCTTACACCAGGGGTTAGAATTTCTCTACTCCGAGCAAGGGAGTATATTGCGTAATGCTCTTGTTGAAGAGATGGTTACCAGTTTAGAAAATCTTTCATACAAGACTCTTGGCCAGATAACTGCATCGGTGGGCTTGGCAGTTAATGTAACTGGAAAATTAGAGTCTCCTAACCTGGAGCGGATGGAAAAGATTGGGGCTATGATTATTGAATCCTCTAGGTTTGACCTAGAATCGGTACCAAAGATGCTGGAACTTTTGTTAAAGCAGGAAACTCAACGGCTAGGTCAACAAATTGCTTCCGAAATTGCCAGGCGGATGTTTCGGTTATAACTTTTTATTAGTCAGTTGCTGTGGATTAGGATAATCAGTATAATCAAATTGTACTCAGTATTCAAATATCAAGTTAATGCTGATAGCTGAATACTGATAACTCAATGATTACCTTTGGGATTGGCCGTAGCCCAGCCTACGCGAACGCATCTTAATTCTCAATTCTCAATTCTCAATTCTCAATTCTCAATTCTCAATTCTCAATTCTCAATTCTCAATTCTCAATTCTCAATTCTCAATTCTCAATTCTCAATTCTCAATTCTCAATTCTCAATTCTCAATTCTTCATTCTCAATTCTTCATTCTTCATTCTCAATTCTTCATTCTCAATTCCCGATTCCCGATTCCCGATTCCCTAAAACCTAATACGGTAACCTAACGGTAAATGTACTACCCTCTCCCAACTGACTCTTGAGAGAAATCTCACCACCATGAGCTTCCACACACTGTTGAACAATAGCTAGTCCTAAGCCACTACCAGGAATTGTGCCAACATTGCTAGCACGATGGAAAGGCTGAAACAGTTGCTGTTGGTCTTCTGGGGGAATGCCCATACCCTGGTCTTGAATTCTGAAGATAACACATTCTGTCTGAGCAATCAGTTCAAACTGAACGGTTCCCCCTGTGGGTGAGTACTTAATAGCGTTGGCGAGCAAATTACTAAAAATGTGTCGCAGCAATCGTTCATCCCATAGCGCTTCCCTCAATTCCCCTTGACTGGTAAAAACTAGCTGATGGTTGTTGTTGGTACTGATTTGTAACTCTTCCACTAATTGGTGACAAAAGCGTTTCAAATCCAACCGAGTAGGTTGACACAGGAGTCTACCGGAATCAGCTTTACTGATTAATGAAACCTCATCCAACAACTGGGCCATGTTTTTGATGGCCGAGCGAATTAGCCGCAAATGAACCAGTTTTTTTTCTTGAGGTAATTGTTCCTCTTTGTCTTGGAGCAATCCAGAACAAAGGAGGATTGTATTTAAGGGATTACGAAAGTCGTGAGAGAGCATGGAAACAAATTCAGCTTTGCGCTGGTTGACTTCTTTGGCTCTAACCAACTCAGCGGTTTGTTCCTGAACCTGACTTTCTAGGGCTTGATTTTCTTGTCGTAATGCAACTGCTGCCTGCTTACGTTCAATAGCATAGCGCAAGGAACGAACCAGCATTTTTGCCTTGACTTGCCGCTTGACTAGATAATCTTGTGCTCCCTGACGAACTGCCTCAATGGCTAATTCATCATCATTGGTATTGGTTAGCACTACAATCGGTAAACTAGGCGCTTGCTTGATCAAGGGTCCGAGGGATGCTAGTCCGTGGCTGTCCGGTAGAGTCAGATCTAACAAGATCACATCGTAGGGAATTGAGATTGCTCTAGCCTGAGCGATTTCCTGGAGTGCATCCCGCAACCGCTTGACATGAACTAGACTAAAGTGCCTGAACTGAGCTTCTTTCAAAAACTCTTGTAACAATCTGGCTTCTGCCAGGTTGTCCTCAATTAACAAGATTTTTACTGAGCCTTCAGGCATTAC
>NZ_JAAHHE010000428.1:2023-4590 GCF_010692525.1 Moorena sp. SIO3B2 | reverse complement strand
GGGTCATGGGGAACAACTTCTACTTTTATTGACATAACTACAGCATTTTTATTGTAAGTATATGCGCTACGCGAACAGCGGTCAGCCGTCAGCCGTCAGCCGTCAGCCGTCAGCCGTCAGTGATCAGCAGAGGTAACTTAGATGAAACAAATGGTTACCTGTTTTATTCCAAAGCTGAAAGCTGAAAGCTGAAAGCTGATAGCTGATAGCTGATAGCTGATAGCTGATAGCTGATAGCTGAAAGCTGAAAGCTGAAAGCTGAAAGTTGATAGCTGAAAGTTGATAGCTTACGACTATACCTGCTAAAGAAGTAGCGAGCTGAGCGATTATTAAGCAGAAATTAAAGAAAGAAATCTAACGATTTGCCCAACTGGGTAACCTGTTAAGTATGGTTTTAGTGAATTCTCCCTCCGCTAACATGCGCGGGTATAGCGGGGGCTTCAAAGACGAGCGCCCTGATGTGGGTGTTCGTTTTTGAATTTCCTGGTTATGCTTCGTTACCGAAGTTTGCACCACTTACCTAGCGTTCACACGCCCCGGCAGATCGATTGCTCAGGCAGTTTCCAGTTCCCGATGTTCCACGGGTAAAGTTTGATGTTTTGCGATTCCCCGGTTGCAAATTACTTGAGCGCTAGCTACGTCTCTAGGCTTGACAGAACAGCAGTTATCGCAACGGTGAATCCGATCAGCGAGTGTTTTTTTAACAGTTACACCGCAATCGGGGCATTCTTGAGAAGTTCCACGGTGATCAACCGTGTCGAAAAACTTCCCAAGTTTCAACGCGACAGTCTTAGTAATCTGACGCAATTCACCTAAACCAGCGTCTAAGGTATGTTTACCCAACATCCCCTTAGCCATTGTCCGAAAATCAATGTCTTCAAAGAAAATACTGTCACACTCAGCTAGCAGCTGATGAGCCAGTTTGTAATGGTGATCTCTTCTTTGAGCCGCTACAGTTCGGTGAAGTCTCGCTACTTTCAACTGAGCTTTACGGTAGTTAGCTGATCCCTTTTGTTTCCTGTTTAAGCGACGTTGCAGCAATTTAAGCTTGCGTTCTGCTTTGACTTTGAACCGGGGACGCTTTACCTGTAAGCTATCTGAAGTGGCGACAAGGTAATCAAGTCCAAGATCAACACCAATAGCGTGACCGTGGAACCCAACTGACGGAACATTAACATCACACTGGATGCAAATATTGCAATACCAGTGATCCGCTTTTTTGATGACCCGAACATTTTTAATTTTGAAACCATCCGGGATCGGACGATGAAGATTAATTGTCACTTTTCCCAGTTTGGGAAGCTTGATCACGTTGTTTTGAGCATCTAATGGTGAAGTTTTGAACTGAGGAAATAATGTTGATCTCAGCTTCCCTGGTTTCTTAAACCGTGGATATCCAAAACCACGTTCACGCATAAAATCAAACCCTTTGTGAAGCTGTTTGATAGTGCATTGCAGGTTTTGGGCAGGCACCGCTTTCAGTCGTGGGTTTGTCTTTTTAGCTTTAGCTAATTCAGCATTCTGCTTATATTCGGACGGATACGGTTCATCGGGTGGAATTACATATTCACTAACGATTGAACACCGATCAATCGGACACTTCCGGCTGTTTGACCAGTCTTTAATCTGCCTCAAAGCGTAGTTGTAAACCCTTCGAGACGTTTCGAGCCAGTCACACAGGGTGATCGCCTGTTCAGCATCGGGATAAATACGATATTGGTAGTTCAATCTCAGCATACCCATAGTATAGCTAGTTCTACTAGCAACCTCACCATCCGTAGACTAAAAAATTGGTAAAGTTAAGGGCAAGTGGATGAATCCCACTTGCCCTTAACAACCCCCAACCCTAGTTAGACTTAGCCTGGGCTAGGTCTAGACTACCTAAATAGATATCAGTAATTTCCCATAACTATGTCACAACCCACTATAGAATCAATCCTTCAAGAAGAACGGCTGTTCCCGCCACCGACTGACTTTTCTGAGAATGCCCAGATTAAGAGCATGGCGGAGTATCAGCAACTCTATGAACAAGCCAAAGCTGACCCCCAAGGGTTTTGGGCCCAGCTTGCAGACCAAGAACTAGACTGGTTTCAAAAGTGGGATACGGTATTAGATTGGCAACCCCCCTTTGCCAAGTGGTTTGTTGGTGGCAAGATTAATATTTCTTACAACTGTCTTGACAGACACCTCACTACCTGGCGTCGGAATAAAGCTGCCCTGATTTGGGAAGGGGAACCGGGAGACTCCCGCACCCTAACCTATGCCCAGTTACACCGGGAAGTTTGCCAGATGGCAAATGTGATCAAACAACTGGGAGTGAAAAAAGGCGATCGCGTTGGCATTTATATGCCCATGATTCCGGAAGCTGCCATTGCCATGCTGGCCTGTGCTAGAATTGGTGCTCCCCACACGGTTGTTTTTGGTGGCTTTAGTGCTGAAGCCCTAAAAGACCGACTGGTAGATGCTCAAGCTAAATTAGTAATTACTGCTGATGGGGGCTGGCGCAAAGACAAGATTGTTCCTCTCAAGATCCAAGTTGATAAAGCCCTAGAGAATAATGGCGCACC
>NZ_JAAHHE010000428.1:0-1179 GCF_010692525.1 Moorena sp. SIO3B2 | reverse complement strand
CCAAAAGATGGCCAATACTTCTATTTTGCTGGAGATGGTGCCAGAAAAGACCCCGATGGCTATTTCTGGGTTATGGGTCGTGTCGATGATGTGTTGAATATCTCTGGTCACCGCTTAGGAACCATGGAAGTGGAGTCAGCACTAGTTTCTCATCCTTCTGTAGCTGAAGCAGCTGTAGTCGGTAAACCTGATGAGCTAAAAGGGGAGGATGTGTTTGCCTTTGTGACCTTAGAAGGCAGTTATAGCGCTAGTGACGAACTCAAGCAAGAACTAAAGCAGCATGTAGTCAAAGAAATTGGTGCGATCGCACGTCCTGGTGACATTCGCTTTACTGATGCTTTGCCCAAGACTCGTTCCGGAAAGATTATGCGACGGCTATTGCGATCGCTAGCTGCAGGTCAAGAGGTTGCTGGAGATACCTCCACTCTAGAAGACCGCAGTGTTTTGGATAAGTTACGGGAAGGGGCTTGAAAACCAGGCTTCAGGTAAGCAGTCAGCTATCAGCTATCAGCTTATACAAGACTTAAGCAGCCAATCTATATGTAGGCTGTCTAAGTCTTGTTCATATCGGAAAAGTTAATCAGGAAATTTGTCTTTTAAAGCTTGATCAAACCCTTGATCAAAGGTTTGTATACTAGATCTAAAGAAGCCAAAATCCAAAACTTTTCTCCAAAATCCTTTTCTGTTGCTTGTTGTCTGTTGCCTGTTTGCTATTTCTCCAAAACTTTTTCTTCTAGATAAAGGAGCTGCTATCAGTAACATCTTCGACCGTAGGGAAGGAAAGAAACGCTGACACCACACAGTTAAATGACTTTGCCATCCCACTAAAATTTCCGATGAGTTCTTCTCCAGTTTGGCGACTAGCACCTTGGCGACTTGTTGGGGAGTCATCGGCAACACCCAGCGAAACAACTGTAATCCTCGCGCCATATCAGTATCTGTTAACGATGGCAGTAAAGCAATTACCCGAATATTTTGTGGCGCTAACTCCCCTCGTAAGGCTTGGGTAAAACCAACAATGCCAAATTTGGTAGCTGAATAGCTTGCCATCGTCGGTGCTGCTACTTTACCCATCAAACTAGAAACATTTACAATAGTGCCTTCTCGTCGTGCTGCCATGCGTCGCCCAATTAGACGAGTCATCGTGTACATACCCATTAAATTTGTGGCGATTTCTTC
>NZ_JAAHHE010000427.1:0-4699 GCF_010692525.1 Moorena sp. SIO3B2 | reverse complement strand
TGACCGAATTTTTTTATTAATTGCTATACTTATAGAAGTTATTAATGGGAGTTTTGATCCCCCCTAACCCCCCTTAAAAAAAGGGGGGAAAAGAGTAGGCGTATGGTGCGTTAGGGACGGGCTCGGCCTCATTTTATCGGTAGTTAATCTTGGAAGAGTCCGTCCTGTAACGCACCACCATATCAAACTGATAGCTGACCGCTGAGCACTGATAGCTAATAGCTGAATAAATAAAAATGGACGAAGAAAGACTACAAGCATACCTCAACTTGATCCAGCAACTGCTAACTTGTCCCAGCGGTGAAGAAATCCAAATTATTGAGAGCAACCGCGAGTTAGTGGATGCAGAGTTATTGCAGGTAATGGCACAAGAAGCAGAAAAACTAGCAGCAGATGGCAACCAAAATGCTGCTGAATTTTTAGGTAGTCTCAGGAGTGACCTTTTAGAGAGAATTTCAGAATCCCCTACCTTAGTTAATGCTTCAGACCAAGACTATCTAGAATTTTTTAAAGAGGTATTGCTAGCAACTAGCGAAAGCAATAGTGATCCGAAAGTAGTCTATCCACTCCTGGAAGCAAACCTAGACAAACTCGATCATAACTTTATCGATATCTTACAAACCTGGGCAAGTTCTAAACTCTCAGAAGCGGAGCCAAAAATAGCAAAAATTATGGCTACAGTTATTGGTGAATTTAGCAACTTTATTAGCGATTTTACACTAGGGAAGAAAGCCAATAACATGGAAATTGCTATTGCTGGTTACGAAACGATACTAACAGTGTTTACTAATCAGAGTAAGCCGGAAAATTTGGCAAACCTTCACCATAACCTGGGCATTGCCTACATTAACAGAATCAATGGAGACAAAGCTGATAATTTAGAACTGGCCATAGAAGCATACCAACTAGCTTTATCCGTTTGGACTAAACCAGACTTTCCCGAAAATTGGGCAATAACTCAATATAACCTGGGCATTGCCTACAGAAACAGAATCAATGGAGATAAAGCTGATAATCTAGAACTGGCCATAGAAGCATACCAACTAGCTTTATCCGTTCGTACTAAACCAGACTTCCCTGAAGATTGGGCAAACACTCAATATAACCTGGGCATTGCCTACAGTAACAGAATCAATGGAGACAAAGCTGATAATTTAGAACTGGCCATAGAAGCATACCAACTAGCTTTATCCGTTCGTACTAAACCAGACTTTCCTGAAAATTGGGCAAACACTCAAAATAACCTGGGTATTGCCTACATTTACAGAATCCGTGGAGATAAGGCGGATAATCTCGAACATGCTATCGAAGCATACCAACTAGCTTTATCCGTTCTTACTAAACCAGACTTTCCTGAAAATTGGGCAAACACTCAATATAACCTGGGCTATGCCTACGGTAACAGAATCCGTGGAAATAGGCCTGATAATCTCGAACTTGCTATAGAAGCATTCCAACTAGCTTTGGAAGTTATCACCAAACAAGACTTCCCCGAAGATTGGGCAATTGTTCAAAAT
Source organism: Moorena sp. SIO3B2 (assembly GCF_010692525.1). NCBI lineage: Bacteria > Bacillati > Cyanobacteriota > Cyanophyceae > Coleofasciculales > Coleofasciculaceae > Moorena > Moorena sp. SIO3B2. The sequence goes on along the minus strand of NZ_JAAHHE010000427.1, from coordinate 3,182 downwards.
AACCTGGGTAATGTCTACAGTAAGCGAATACTCGGAAATAGTGCAGAAAATCTGAAAAATGCGATCGCATCCTATCAAAATGCTTCAGAAATCTACACCCGTGAAGCGTTTCCCGAAGATTGGGCAGACGTTCAAACTAATATTGGTAAACTACTGGTTCAGCGAGGAAGCTGGTATGATGGATTATCCCGTTTAGAGCAAAGTCTGGCTATCTATCGCCAAACCGAAAACCTAGAAGCCCGTGCAGATGCAATATACCACATTGCCCGCACCCATCATTTAATGATGAACCTAGACAAAGCCCGCATCCATTACCGGGACGCTCTGCGCATCTACGACTATATCAAAAATCAAGAAGGAATAGCTGCCTGCAAAACGGGATTAGGGAGACTAATGATTTCCCTTGGATTTATCGACGATGCTAGACAAGAATTAACCCAGGCTTGTGATATTTATCATAAACTTAAGGATAACCAAAAAATTGATAATATTCAAGAAATATTCCAACTATTAGCAAAATCAAAGATAAACAAATTAAAAAAATTAAACCCAAGCCATAGCCATGAGTGAAGCTGATAAACTTTGGAAGAAAACAAAACAAAATTTTGCTAACTGGAATCTTGAAGAAATTCCTTTTTCTGAAAGTGCTTCCAGCTTGCAGTCAAACCTAGAGCAAGTTTTTACAGGTCGCACCCAGGAGTTAAGCAAGATATTTAACTTATTGCAGGGTCGTGAACGGAAGCGGATATTAGTCTATGGTCCCGTTGGTATTGGTAAAACAGCATTTATTTTAGAAGTATTGGGAGTTTTACAGCGGAACACCGAAGATACTCTCGCTACCTATATCAGTCTACCCTTTGAAACTGATTTAGCAACCGCTGCTTTGATTGCCCTAGCTCGACATATGCCAGAGGATGAGTGGGCGCAACAACTGTTAAACAACATGGGATTGATGAGTGAATCGACTCGCAAAACCAAGACCAAGTTAGAGGGAAAATTTGCCGGGTTTGGGGGAAGCATTGAAGCGGAATCCAAACCGGTTAATGCTCCGAAGTTTCCCACCCTCACCTTTCAAGACTTATTGGAAAGGGCGCTGGAAAAGTATAGTCGTGTGGTGATTGCTATCGATGATTTAGATAAACAAGACCCAGACCGAGTGCGTCAACTATTGCACAATGCTCAAGGCATGCTCAAAGGTGATGCTTGGTTTATTTTGACTGGTCATCCTTCCGGGTTGACTCAGGAGCTTTTGATCGGTGAACGAGGATTATTTGATTTAGCATTAGAGATTAAAGCCTTAGACCAACCCACTACTTATCAAATGTTAATTAACTATCTTGCTAGCGCCCGGATTAGAGAAACTAGTAAAGACCCAATTAATCCTGATAGCGTTTATCCCTTCACTCTAGAAACTGCTAACAATTTGTGTGAACGTTCCGAGGGGATACCCCGTTGGTTTAATCGCATTGGTAGTTATGTATTACTGAAAGCAGCGGAACTGAAAGCAGACAAGATTACACCAGACGTCTTTCAGCAAGGTTTAGAAGATGTCAGTCAACAACTGCGCATTCATGCAAAATTGAGTGCTGAAGATTATTATGTGCTTGAGTTAGTTTTAGAAAAAGGGGTGCTATCCGATGAAAACATAACCATGGATGAACTCAAGCGGATGAAAGTTCAAGAGTTTAGTCAAATTTTACCGATTTTAGATAAATTAATCCAATTTGACTTAGTGCGTCGTTTACCTACGGATAAAGCAGCGGAATATCAAGGAAATCCTCTACTTTTGCCTCCGTCAGAGCAGTCAGATGAAGAAGAATGAAGAATTTAGAATTTAGAATTTAGAATTTAGAATTTAGAATTTAGAAATGAGTAGTTACGTAGGGTGCGTTAGGGGCGGAAAGCCTCTGATTTTTGGCCTCAACGCCCGGATCGGGATAATCCGCCCCGTACGCACCACCTTTGGGGGAGCCCTCTGAGCTGACCGCTGACCGCTGACCGCTGACCGCTGACCGCTGCATGCTTACAGCTCCTACATCTATTGAGCGAGAAAACCTCCATCTACAGCTAAAAATTCTCCTGTAATAAAAGATGCTTTATCTGAACACAGAAAAACTACAGCATTGGCAACTTCTTCTTCTCTGCCTACTCGACCCATAGGATGTTTTTTAATAAACTCTTGATAGAAAGGAATAGGGAAGAAAGGACGAGCCATGTCTGTGTCAATTACACCGGGACATACGGCATTAACACGAATGTTAGACTGTGCCACCTCTAAAGCCGCTGTTTTAGTTAAGCCCAATACTGCGTGTTTACTAGCGGTATAAAGAGATATTGGTGCTAAAGCAACCAAACCTAGAATAGAAGCACAATTAACAATTGCTCCCCCTCCATGATTTAACATATAGGATAGTTCGTATTTCAGAGATAAAAATACCCCTTTAACATTGACATTAAAGACTTGGTCATAATTTTCTACTGTTTCTTCAGTAATTGGATTTCCTACAGCGAAACCAGCATTATTAAAAGCACAATCAAGATGACCATAGATTTCAACGGTTTTTTCGACTAAATTCTTAACCTGTTCTTCTTGAGTGACATCAGTTTGGATAAAAATACCTTCTCCACCTACTTTTTTGATTAAATCAACCGTTTCTTCTCCTTCTTTACTTCGACGGGCAGCAACCACAACTTTTGCACCTTCTTTGGCAAAGGCGATCGCCGTTGCTCGACCAATACCAGAACTAGCACCAGTAATTAATGCAACTTTATTTTTTAGTTCTTCCATTGTTGATATCTCAGGCAGGATAAGCGTGTCTAAAATACTATTTATAAAATACTATTATATAAGTAACAACCAAAGGAAGCAACTCAAAGTTGCAGAACAGATCAACTATGTACCATCAGAGCAAGCTTAAACCAATGAGGGGGCTAAAGATTTAGTACAAATGTTCTGCATAAGTTACATGCTCCCACAACCAAGACAGCTGAAGGCTGACAGCTGACCCAGGGGTAATAAACAATGGACAAACAAAGAAAACAAGCATACCTCAACTTGCTCCACCAACTCCTAACTTGTCCCAAGGGCAAAGAAGTCCAACTTCTTAATAGCAACCGCGAGTTAGTGGATGCGGAATTCTTACAGGTAATGGCACAATCAGCAGACTATCTGACAGCAAAGG
>NZ_JAAHHE010000426.1:0-4706 GCF_010692525.1 Moorena sp. SIO3B2 | reverse complement strand
GACTCAGCTAATCAATCGGATTCCCGATTCCCGATTCCCGATTCCCGATTCCCGATTCCCGATTCCCGATTCCCGATTCCCGATTCCCGATTCCCTCCTCCCTGATAATGACTCAGCAAAAACCCCCTATCTTCCGTCAACAAGCCCTAGACCGATTATCTGACCCAGAACAGTTAGATCGGTTAATGCCAGTGGTTAGTCCCGTCGATTGGCTACCATTGGGGGGATTAGCGATATTCGGCCTGATTGGGGTACTCTGGAGCATAGTTGGGACTATTCCGATCACTGTCACTGGTAAGGGAGTGCTGATTAATCCCCGTCGGGTGGTACCGTTGCAATCTCCGATATCGGGACAGTTGGAATCCTTAACGATTCGCACAGGTCAATGTGTAAAAAAAGACGATATCCTGGGAATCATTAACCCCTCTGATCTAAAACAGCAGTTGCAACAAGAACGGGATAAACTGGCTCAGTTAAAGCAACAAATCGCAAAAAGTACGTTACTGCGACAACAACGAACCGAACTAGAAACAGCAGCAATTACTGCTGAACGCACCAGCTTACAACAACGGTTACGAGATACTGAAACCTTGACTCCCCGCCTCCAAGATCAAGGATTAACTAGCATCTTGATCCAGCGTCGCAGCCTCCAACAACAGCTCAAAGATGCCCAAGAATTAACCCCAATACTACAACAGCGACTGGCCAAGCAACGGGACTTGCAACAACAAGGAGCAATTTCTTCTGAACGGGTTTTACAAGCAGAACAAGACTATCGAGAAATTCGTCAAACTATCTCCGAGATTCAAGCACAATTGCAACAGTTGCAGGTACAGGAAACGGAGCTACAACAGAAGTATTTAGAAAATATCAATAGTATTACTCAAATTAAAGCGGAATTAGAAAAACTAGACACCCGTAGTAAACAACTAGAACAGGATAATCTGGAAGCTAGTAATACTGATAAGAATCAAATTCAGGACATACAGCAAACTATCGCCCGATTGCAACAAGACGTTGCAGACAACAGTATTATTAAAAGTCCCCATACCGGATGCATTCTAGAAATAACGGCTACTGTGGGGCAATATCTCAACCCCGGAAATCCCCTGGGAACCTTACAAACACCAGGAAAAGCTAGGGATATGATCAGCGTGACTTATTTTGCTGTGGAGGATGGCAAGAAAATTCAACCGGGAATGGGGATTTTAATTACACCGGATACGGTAAAACGGACAAGATATGGAGGAATTGTGGGGAAAATTACCGAAGTTTCTCCCTTTTCCATCACCTCAGCAGGGGCGAGTTCGGTGATAGGAAATCCGGAGGTGGTACAAAAATTAATGGGTGAGGAAGGAGGTAAAATCGAAGCGATCGCTAAATTACAACTTGACTCAAAAACCCCCAGTGGTTATCAATGGTCATCTTCCCTCGGACCCCAGTTGGAAATTTCTCCAGGAACCACAACAACGGTAAGGGTAACAGTAGAAGAGCGTAGGCCGATTACTTGGGTTTTACCTATTTTGAGAGAGTGGAGTGGGATATAGAAATTATCAATTGGGTTAGGTAAAAATCTTTAGGTTTTAGGGAACAGGGAACAGGGAACAGGGAACAGGGAACAAATCCTGTGTACCTGATTAGGCTAAAAACCGCTATATAATAAAACAAGTATAAATTTCCACAAAGTGACCGCTATGCCCACCTTAGATCTAACAGTTGAGCAAGTAATTATGTTAGTACAGCAATTACCTTTAGAGGGAAAGAAAGCTGTATTTAAGGTACTCCAGAAGGAATTAATGAATCAAGAAAATCCTTGGCTCAAATTAGCGGGAAAATATCAAGATGATCCACAATTTGATTAAATGTTAGCTTACATTGAAGCTGAATGCTTACCTTTTAAATAAAAAAATATGTCCTAAGCTAGACTTCCATTGCTATCATGATTTATTCATAATTGAATCCATCAATCCCTAAAAATAGTATTTGTAAATAAATGTAAACAATTTAAATTACCCCTTGCATTTTTGCCAGGAGTTATCTATACTATAGATATTGAGACTGAAACTAATAACCGCGCTGGTTAAAACCATTCACCGACGCCAGCGCGGTTTTCCTCCCACCTAAATAGGAGTTACTTCCATGATGGCAAAAATATCACAATTATCAATACAGCGGTTTGCAATTGCTGTTAGGTACAACGTCTGGGCTTTTAGGGAGCAGGGAGTAAGCAATAGGCATGCTAGCAATAGGCATGCTAGCAATAGGGCTATAAGGCTCAAGGGTTAACAATAGACCAGACCAGGTAATCATTTCTAACACACGAGTACCCATTTATTCCTAACTAAATAGTACTTTTGTATTAAAAACGAGTACTTTTTTGCTCTTAACGAGGACAATTTCCTCACATGGCAGGACTGGTTAGGTGCATCTCAGTGTCTTGATGCAGTCGCTCATGGGGAGGGGCTGCCTGCGGAACCTGCGTCCGCAGCTTGAAAGCCCCGTGGAAACCCCCTTTGGCGGCACTGCATCGCTTTTGCAATTAGGTATAGCGCTACCCGCCAGGCAATAGGCATGCTAGCAATAGGGAAAAAATAATGTTTACTTCATAGCTAGGAGAAAGGCGTTGCTGAATTAAGGAATGAATGCGCGATCATCTGGTTTTATTAAAGCCCCCTAAATCCCCCAATTCTGGGGGACTTGTCTTGATGCAATAGCGAGTGGGGGAAACCACGGCAGTCGCTCATGGGGGGAACCCCCAAGACCGCGCTGCCTCCCCAAGACCGCGCTGCATCGCTTGAGAGTTTTGTTCCCCCCAGAATTGGGGGGCTAGGGGGGCGAAACCATACCCATAATCAGCAACGCCAGGAGAAAGGCTATAAAATAATAGGAGATACTATAGAGCTATTGATGGGAGTTAATGATGGGGGGTAATCGCAACAAATCTGATGCCCAACTTGATTTTCTCTTACAGGTACTACAAGCAACTAGAGATAGTAATGGTGACGCCGAGATAGTTTACCCATTACTGGCAGACAATACAGACAAAATTAATCCTAGATTAGCAGAATTATTCCGGGATTGGGCAACAACTAAGCTGGCGGAAGTGAAACCAGATGAAGCGGAAAATATAGCAGCAGTTATTGTTGACTTCAGCAATCTAATTCAGCAATTCCCCTTGGGTGAAAAAGCCAGCAATAGTTCAATTGCCATCACTGGCTATGAAGTGGCACTAACTGTTATCACCCGTGAAGCTTTTCCCGAACAATGGGCACAGACTCAACACAATCTCGGTATTGCTTACTCTGACAGAATCACAGGTTCCAAAGCACAAAACCTAGAAAATGCCATCGCTTGCTTCCAATCCGCTTTAGCCGTTTACACCCGTGAAGCTTTTCCCGAACAATGGGCACAGACTCAAAACAATCTCGGTATTGCTTACTCTGAGAGAATCACAGGGGAGAAAGCACAAAACCTAGAAAATGCGATCGCTTGCTACCAATTGGCTTTAGAAGTACGCACCAGTCAAGCTTTTCCCGAACAATGGGCAACGACTCAACACAATCTCGGTAGTGCTTACCGTAACAGAATCACAGGTCAGAAAGCACAAAACTTAGAAAAAGCGATCGCTTGCTACCAATTGGCTTTAGAAGTACGCACCCGTAAAGCTTTCCCCTATGATTGGGCATCGACTCAAAACAATCTCGGTATTGCTTACCGTAACAGAATCACAGGTCAGAAGGCACAAAACCTAGAAAAAGCGATCGCTTGCTACCAATTGGCTTTAGAAGTACGCACCAGTCAAGCTTTTCCCGAACAATGGGCAATGACTCAAAACAATCTCGGTATTGCTTACTCTGACAGAATCACAGGTGCCAAAGCACAAAACCAAGAAGAGGCCATCGCTTGCTACCAATTGGCTTTAGCCGTTTACACTCGTGAAGCTTTTCCCGAACAATGGGCAATGGCTCAATTCAATCTCGGTCGTGCTTACGTTAACAGAATCACAGGTCAGAAGGCACAAAACCTAGACAATGCCATCGCTTGCTACCAATTGGCTTTAGAAGTACACACCCGTGATGCTTTTCCTGTTGATTGGGCATCGACTCAAAAAAATCTCGGTCGTGCTTACTATTACAGAATCACAGGTCAGAAAAGACAGAATATTGAAAATGCCATCGCTTGCTACCAATTGGCTTTAGAAGTACACACCCGTGAAGCTTTTCCTATTGATTGGGCATCGACTCAATTCAATCTCGGTATTACTTACCGTAACCGAATCACAGGTCAGAAAGCACAAAACCTAGAAAAAGCGATCGCTTGCTACCAATTGGCTTTAGAAGTACGCACCAGTCAAGCATTTCCCGAAAAATGGGCATCGACTCAAAACAATCTCGGTAATGCTTACTATGAAAGAATTAAAGATCCCAAAGCACAGAATATAGAAGAAGCGATCGCTTGTTACCAACAGGCTCTTCTAGTTTATACCTTTGAGGCATTTCCTATTGATTGGGCAGAGACAAAATATAATCTTAGTATTGCTTACCGTAACCGAATCAAAGGTGAGAAAGCACAGAATATTGAACTTGCCAACGCTTATTTCCAAGAAGCTCTGAAAGTTAGAACCTTTGAGGATTTTACCCAAGATTGAGCAATGACGCAATAGTAAGTAGTGTGGGCAAAAACCCTTTGGTTGTTTTAACAATTCT
>NZ_JAAHHE010000425.1:0-4709 GCF_010692525.1 Moorena sp. SIO3B2 | reverse complement strand
CCAACTTAGCACACCTCCCATACTTCCCTTCAAGACTCTCTAGGTGAGCAAAAGCCTTAGTATGATGAATGGCGGCATTTCGATTCAATGCCACAAATTTTCCTAGTTTAACTCCCTGCGTCATCACCGAAAACTCAAAAAACTGTTTTACCTTCACCATCTTTCCTAGCTCGACGCTCCGGCTCAGGAGATTTTTCTAGTGCGATGCTCCAAAAGAGCCGCTACGCGAACGCATTTTGTCCGGTGGGCATTTGTGCTTTGCAACCCCCAACCCTGGCCGAATTCACCTGAGTGCGATCGCACTACAGAATGCGATGCTCCAAAAGAGCCGCTACGCGAACGCATTTTGTCCGGTGGGAAAAGCTGGTTTCCAACCCCAAATTCTGCCCAAATTCACCGGAGTTGGGCATTGGTGGGCATTGCCCATTTAATTGATCCCTGAACAATTTTGATCTTTCTGAGCAATGCCCACCCTAGGATTGTTGTCAACGTTCCTCCTGAATCACCCTTTCCAATTGCTCAACCAGTGGCACTAAATCATTCGTCACCGTTTCCCAAACAATATCTAAATCGATAGAGAAATAAGCATGGGTCAAACGATTTCGCATCCCAATCATCACTGCCCAAGGAATATCAGCATGTCTCCCCCTACATTCAGCTGAAATTCTACCCGCTGCTTCCCCAATAATTTCTAAATCTTTGACAACTGCCAACACCAACATCCTATCCTTAGCTAAATCCTCTCTCATCTTTCCAGACATAAAACCGAGAGCTTCTCTTGCTGCATCCTGCATATGGTGCAAGCGAGTTAAATCGTCAATTGCTGTCATACTGCACCATCGCCTCAGCCATCACTCTGTCTCGAAAATAAATACTTAATTCCTTAGGAGTTCTTAAATCAATCTTTCTCCCTTCTACTAGTTCTGAAAGTTCTATTTCCATACTGGCTAACGTAAATAAACCAGGGGTTTTGCCTGGTTCAAATTCTACTAAAAAATCCAGATCACTCTCCGGTGTAAAATCATCCCTCAACACTGAACCAAATAAAGACAATTTGCGAATATGATGACGCTGGCAAAATTGCTCTATTTCTTCCTTGGGAATCTTAATTGGTAACACCGGGCTTTCACTCATTTCTCTTCTGGATTTTTATCAGATTTTTGGGTATTGGTGGGCATTGCCCATTTAATTTATCGGCATTTAATTTTGAGCTAAATCAGCAATGCCCACCCTACGAGTCGATTCTCATTTCTTGATTTAATAGTGTTTCTGGAAAAGGGTTTTTCGGTTTTAAAAGAATCCCATCTCCGGTATCAATTGCGATTAACTCAAGACCTGTTTCCCAGTGATGAGCATCTCGCAGAGACTTAGGAATAATAACTTGACCTTGACTCAACAATTTTGTCGTTTCCATAACCTAAGCATTCAGGGGTCAGCTGTCAGCCGTGAGGCTTGGCCTTTGGGCTACGCTACGCGAATGGCGCACGCTACACCGAACAGCTTAACATAAACCTCGTTCCCATAGCGTGGCCTTTGGCCTTCGCTACAGTGCGATTGACCTTTGGTCACGCTACGCGATTGACCTTTGGTCACGCTACGCGATTGACCTTTGATCACGCGGGGCGCGTTCGCATTTTGTAGCATTTTGTAGGGTGGGCATTGCTGGTTTCCAACCCCCTATGCTGCCCAAATTCACCTGAGCAATGCCCACCAACCAAGTACCCATGGATTCTTGGATATTGGTGGGCATTGCCTATTTAATTGATCGCCGTTTAATCATGATCTAAATTAGCAATGCCCACCCTACGATTCGATTCCTGGTTTGTACAGTCGCAGTTGAGTTTGATAGATATGATCAACATTTTCATCCAGTAGATACTTAATGGTCATTTCCCTTCTTGATTGCTTCTCGTTCAGCCTTGAGTTGCATCAGCTTGACCACAACTGGGGAAGGATTTTGCTGCTGTTGTTCTAGCATTTTACGACCATGGTCTAACCAATTAGTGAGGTAAGTACTGACCGTTTCTTGGTTATGCAGGTAATACAGAATCGTAGCATAAATTTGCTCTAGTTCCAGGGTTGGATAACTTTGGGAAATTTCTTCAGGAGTACGTTGACGATGGATGAAATCATAGAGGATGGTTTCAATTCCTACTCTTGTGCCTCTGACTCGGATATCATTAGGAGCAAGAAAAACAAAATAATCTTCCAGTTGCATGATCGCTCTGAGAACTCTGTTGTTATCTTGATCCTACACAAGAAGCAAGATTACACATTTGGTAGGGTGGGCATTGCTGGTTTCCAACCCCAAATTCTGCCGGAATTCACCTGAGCAATGCCCACCAATGGTTGATAGCGATCGCATTTTGTCGGGTGGGAAAAGATTATTGGGTATTGGTGGGCATTCCCCATTTCATTGATCGGGGTTCAATTTTGATCTTTATCAGCAATGCCCACCCTACAATTCTCTCAATTCTCAATTCTTCATTCTACATTATTTTGGGTATTGGTGGGCATTGCCCATTTCATGGTTCGGCGTTCAATTTTGTTCTTTATCAGCAATGCCCACCCTACAATTATCTCAATTCTCAATTCTTCATTCTACATTATTTTGGGTATTGGTGGGCATTGCCCATTTCATGGTTCGGCGTTCAATTTTGATCTTTATCAGCAATGCCCACCCTACAATTATCTCAATTCTCAATTCTTAATTCTACATTATTTTGGGTATTGGTGGGCATTGCCCATTTCATGGTTCGGCGTTCAATTTTGTTCTTTCTAAGCAATGCCCACCCTACAATTATCGCGACTCAATTCTTAATTCTCAATTCTTCATTCTACATTATTTTTGGTATTGGTGGGCATTGCTCATTTCATGGTTCGCCGTTCAATTTTGATCTTTCTAAGCAATGCCCACCCTACAATTCTAAATTCTAAATTCTAAATTCTAAATTCTAAATTCTAAATTCCTAATTTTTCTGAGGTGATAGACTTAGGGTAGAACAGTGAACCTGGATTTTAGGACGTAGTTCAATGTTGATTACGGTCTTTATTGCTTGATTATCGCGGGGGACTATAAAGGAAAATTTTCCTTGATGATAGTCTATAATTTCGATGGATTCTATTAATTCAAAGCTCAGGATTGCTTTGGACTCTCCGGCAAGCTTTAGCTCTATTTGGATAGATTCAGCAATGGTATTAACCCCAAACTTGAGAGTGGTATCTGAGGTATCGGTTACTTCGTAGCACCAATAACCATCCTGAGCTCGAACAGTTTGAGGTTCAGTGCAGAATAACTCTATCAAGGCAAGTGAATCCCAGTCACTCTGTAGTTTGATTGTTTCCACAAGAGCCTACCCGAACCTGGTTGAACACTTGATCAGGATTGATATCTAAAGCCTGTATTTGATACTTCTGACGAAATTCGCCCAAAGCTGGCCCAAATCCTAAATTCTCTGATAAATTCTCTGATGCCAAGCGTTGATACTCCCGGAGTGATAACACAATCACTACAGGTTTACCCAGGCGCGTAATCTGTACCGGCTTACCCTGTTCGGCATCATGGACAATTTCAGCAAAGCGATCGCGAGCTTCCGCTAAGTCGTATCCTTCAGACATTTTCCGGGTTTTTAGCTATAGGGCTATGGTTCATGACTATAGTCTAGCTAAATCCCTAGTGCGATGATCCTTTGGAGCCGCTACGCGATCGCATTTTGTAGCTTTTGTCGGGTGGGCATTGCCGGCTTCCAACCCCCAATCCTTCCAAAGTATCCCTATACTAGAGTAGGTGTAGCTAAATAAATTAGCTTGGAAGGCAATCCCGGACGCAAAGCATAAAGCAGTGAGGTAAGCTGATGGTTTGGAGAATTGAAGAGGCACAGCAAAAGTTATCTGAACTGATCACTGCTACAGCTACTGAGCCTCAGTTGATTTACGACCACAATCAACTGGTGGCGGTGGTGGTAGAGGCTCAGACTTTTCAAGAGTTCTTGGCTTGGCGTCAGCAGTGTCAAAAGCCCTCAATAGCCGAGGCTTTCGCTCAATTGCACCAGCTTTGTGTTGAAGAAAACTACACTCTTGAAACGTAAGTATTCAGCCGTCAGCTATCAGCTATCAGGCACTTTAACTGCATGGGGTCGGATTAGTGCGATGCTCCAAAAGTGGGCATTGGTGGGCATTGCCCATTTAATTGATCGCCGTTAAATCATGATTGAACGGCGCAATGCCCACCCAAAAATTCGATTCCCGATTGCCGATTCCCGATTGCCGATTCCCGATTATACTTGACCCCTGCTTGGGGATTGGTGGGCATTGCTCATTTAATTGATCCCTGAACAATTTTGTTCTTTCAACAGCAATGCCCACCCAAAGATTCTCCCGACTAAATTCGCGCATTCGCGCATTCTTTAGAGCTTATCTACCCGACATTGGGTTAACCCTTGAGCTTTTTTAGCAAATTTCTGATCAAAGGTGTAAAACTCTGAACAATGCTGACTCAGGGCTAAATGAAAGGCATCAGCAAAATCTAAACCATTTTCATGCCATTGAATAACTTGAGCCATCAAGCTAGGGTTGCTAAGATGAACATTGGGTAAACCAAAAAGATTTCTCAACCCTTGACAGATAGCGGCGGGTTTGAACTTATAAGCAAAACGCAAAACCCATTCCGTTTCTAGAATTACCGTATCTGCAATAAAAACCTCTTGCTT
>NZ_JAAHHE010000424.1:0-4713 GCF_010692525.1 Moorena sp. SIO3B2 | reverse complement strand
GCACCGCCATTTATCACTGGTTTTGAAAATTTTGGACCAGAAGATAGCGAGTTGCCGATTAGTTTTTCTGCGAAACCGGTGATTGTCCCTGAACCCACTCATAGTATAAGTATCTTTACCCTTGCCATTCTCGGCTTAGCTTCAACCATCAAACGTAAGCTGAAACCTTCCCCATCTAAACAAAAGGTTTAGCCTCAATTACTCATCAGTAATAAAAAACTGATTTGTGAGTAAGGTATTAGGAAAGGGAGTAGGGAGTAGGGAGTAGGGAGTAGGGAGTAGGGAGTAGGTACCGGTGCATCTCAGTTTTGAAATTAGGCAAAAGTGAGATGCACCCAACAGGCAATAATTAATCGAGTATAAAGGGATTTTGGGTAATGTAAAAAGCGGTAATATTTTTATTAAATTACTACAGGAAATGCTATACTAAATCGAAATGCTATACTAAATTAGTATTGGTGTTCATAAGCTATTTATAAATGCTATAGCAGTGAGTAATAACAACGATAGATTAGACCGGATTGAAGCAGTGGTGGAGTCATTAGCCCGTTCTGTACTAGCTCTTGCTAATGACCATCAACAGAGAATTCATACCATTGAAAATGTTGAAGCAGTGGTGGAGTCATTAGCTCGTTCTGTAGAAGCTCTTACTAATGATCATCAACAGAGAATTCAGACCATGGAAGAGGTTGAAGCAGTGGTGCAGTCATTAGCTCGTTCTGTAGAAGCTATTGCCAATGACCATGGAGAGAGAATTCAGACCATGGAAGAGGTTGTCAATAGAGTTACCAGAGTTGAGGAAGGATTGACTCGGATGTTAATAGCTATCGATGATGACCGTCCCACTATTCTCAGGAAACTTAACACCATTGAAAATAAGCTGGATAGTTTACTAGAAGGGAACCAAAACAATTGATAGAAATCTCCCTTGCCCCTTTTGCTTAAGCATTCAGCTATCAGCCCTCAGCTGACCGCTAAATGCTGAGGGCTGATAGCTTAGATTTAAGCTGGTTGAGATTTCGTCAATAATTTCAGAATTTCTACAATCTCCCCTTGTCGGTTAGAAAGTTGTTCCTGTCGCTGAGAGAGTTGTTCTTGTCGCTCATCTAAGTTCTCCATTAGGCCATACATTCGGGATTGACTTTGAGCTAAATTAGACTGAGAGTTTGCTAAATCGGCCATCACAGAATACAGTCGAGCGCGATCCCGTTTGAACTCATGGACAGTATCGGTTAAAGCTTCAATGGCACGAGCATTAGAATCGGTTCTTTGACGAAGCTGTTCAATCTGTTGGCTGATCCGTTCAATCTGTTGGTCGATGCGCTCAATGGCAGTTAGTAAACGGTTGAAACGGGTATCAAACTGGTCTGAGTTTGTCATTTGCTGCAATAGTGTTTAGTGTTTTCTCAAGAGCTATCAGCAGTCAGCGGTCAGCGGTCAGCGGTCAGCCAAAGGCCACGCTACGGGAACGCTGGGCGAACAGTAGCACCATCTGTAGCCCATAGGCTGATAGCTGATCACTGATAGCTGATAGCTTACGCTAGTGGTTCTAAACCCTAATTAGATTTAGTCAATAACTTCAGAATTTCTACAATCTCCCCCTGTCGGTTAGAAAGTTGTTCATGTCCCTGAGAGAGTTGTTCCTGTCGCTGATCTAAGTTTTCCATCATGCCATACATTCGGGATTGACTGTCCGCTAAATTAGCTTGAGATTGAAATAAATTAGACTGAGATTGTGCTAAATTAACCATCACAGAATACAGTTGAGAGCGATGGCCTTTGGCCACGCTACGCGAACGCGTTTGAACTCATTGACAGTATCGGTTAGGGCTTCGATAGCACGAGCATTAGAATCGGTTCTTTGACGAAGCTGTTCAATCTGTTGGCTAATCTGCTCGAGCGCAGTTAGTAAAAGATTGAAACGGGTATCAAACTGGTCTGAGTTTGTCATTTGCTGCAATAGTGTTTAGTGTTTTCTCAATAGCTATCAGCAGTCAGCGGTCAGCGGTCAGCTGCTAGTGGTGCTTCAGGGGAGCCTTCATGTTTCGCCTCGTAGCCAGGGTTAAGTTGCTGCCCGTAACCCACCACTGCTGGGTCAAACTGATCACTGAGAGCTGATAGCTGAGAGCTGATAGCTGAGAGCTGATAGCTGAGAGCTGATAGCTGATCACTGATAGCTAAATGCTCACGCTAGTGGTTCTAAACCCTAATTAGATTGAGTCAATAACTTCAGAATTTCTACAATCTCCCCCTGTCGCTGGGAAAGTTGTTCCTGTCGCTCATCTAAGTTGGCCATCATCCCATACATTCGGGATTGATTTTGAGCTAAATCTGCCATCAAAGAGTACCCTTGAGCGCGATGGCCTTTGGCCACGCTACGCGAACGCGTTTGAACTCATGGACAGTATTGGTTAGAGCTTCAATGGCACGAGCATTAGAATCGATCCTGTGACCGAGCTGTTCAATCTGTTGGCTGATCCGTTCAATCTGTTGGTTAGTGCGCTCGATGGCACGAGCATTAGAATCGATCCTGTGACCGAGCTGTTCCATCTGTTGGCTGATCTGCTCCAGGGCAGTTAGTAAAAGATTGAAACGGGTATCAAACTGGTCTGAATTTGTCATTTGCTGCAAGATAATGTTTACGATCGCAGTTATCAATTGGTTGAAGTACGTTTTGGATTTTAGGTAACAGGGAATAGGGCATAGGATAAAAAATCTGTGTAAATCCTAAGTAGTATCACCGCTATAATTCTGATTAAACTAGTGTAGATTCTGTTTATGGTGTTATTTTTATAGTGTGATTGGCGATTACACGCTATGACTGTTAATTTTTACCATTGCTCTATTAGAACGGGTTTTTACTACTTATGATTTACCAGATGATTTCCCTTAGCCAAAAAGTCACGCTACGCGAACAAGTTTATTTCCTTATTAAGTAAATCCTGTCTGTGGGATTTAATTCACGGTGGCAAGGAGCAATTATTACTCCCTAATCCCTACTTACTAAAACCCAGTAATTTGTACTTAAAGTAATTGATTTAACCATATATAATTATACACTATACTTGTCAATACTGACAAGTATTAACTCCTAGCAATTACTAATAGCTAATTAACTGCAATGGTGAGTTATTATAAAACCAAAAATTACTCGTAAAATTGTAACGGGCAAGATGCCCGTTCTACTACCGACTACTGTTAGCTGTCAGCCGTCAGCTGTTAGCCGTCAGCTGAAAATAAACCTCGTTTAGGATTGCTATAACTGATAGCTGATAGCTGTTCGCGTAGCGTGCGCGTAGCGCTAATCGCTGTTCGCTGATAGCTGATAGCTGATAGCTGATAGCTGATAGCTGATAGCTGATAGCTGATAGCTGATAGCTGATAGCTGATAGCTGATAGCTGATAGCTTACCTATTCCCTATTTCTGTAAACTATAAAGTGGTGATCAAAAATTTGCCAGCAAGATTATTGTCTAAGATCAAGAAAATTGGTGGATTCTAAAACTCCGACAGTAGTTGCCCTAATTCCAGCCCGGGCTGGTTCCAAACGAGTACCTGGTAAAAATATTCGTCGTTTGAAAGGGCATCCGTTAATTGCTTATACTATTGCTGCTGCAACCCAAAGCCAAGTGTTCTCAGCCGTGATTGTTTCCACTGACTCAGAAGAGGTGGCGGAAATTGCTCGTTACTATAGCGCTGAGGTACCATTTTTGCGTCCGCCAGAGTATGCTACCGACAAGTCACCAGATATTGAGTGGATTGATTACACCCTGAGGCATTTGAGTAATCTGGGGCGAGACTTTGATTGCTTCAGCATCCTGCGACCAACCAGTCCTTGTCGCCAACCCCAGACCATTCAACGAGCTTGGCAAGCGTTTTTGGCTCAAGCTGATCAAGTAGACTCCTTACGGGCAGTAGAGAAATGCCAGCAGCATCCTGGGAAAATGTGGGTACTCAACGGCAGCCTGATGAAACCGTTGCTTGAGCAGAACACTTTTGAATTAGGCAATTGTCAGGTTAACCATAACCTCCAACCCCCCAACCTACCCTTCTCGAACCCCAAAGGCCAACAACCTTGGCCAAAAGGCCACGCTACGCGAACAACCTTCAACCAGCTAACCACCCAACCAGCCAACCTTGGCCAAAAGGCCACGCTACGCGAACAACCTTCAACCCCCCAACCTTCAACCCCCCATACCCCCTGGCATAGTACTCCCTATCAGGCCTTGCCAGAGGTCTATGTGCAAAATGCTAGCTTAGAAATTGCTTGGTCAAGAGTAGTGCTGGAAGAGTATACAATTGCTGGAAAGGTGATTATGCCATTTATTACCCATGATCATGAGGGATTAGATATTAATGACTTGAAAGATTGGTGGTATGTGAACTATTTAATAGAACAGGGAGACGCTCACTTACCTCTCGTCTGTCAAAAACCAATTTAGTTATATTTATTAAATGACAAATCTATCTCTAGTCCCGTTTCGGGAGTTTGAACGCCTGAAGGATTTAGACATTACTCCCGAAACTCATACTGAGCTTTTTGCTACCTACTGTCGAATCAATACTTTATATATGATAAAACAGGCTGGTTCAGGGCATATTGGTAGTAGTTTTAGTAGTTTAGATATTGTTTGTTGGCTGTTTTTAAATGAATTACGGGTTAGGAAAACTAACTCTAATCAACCACGGGATATTTATTTTTCCTCTAAGGGTC
>NZ_JAAHHE010000423.1:0-4735 GCF_010692525.1 Moorena sp. SIO3B2 | reverse complement strand
TGAGCGATCGCAATGGTAGTTTAATCATCAATGCTTATGGAGCTAGTGATGGGGGGTTAATTGATTGGGGAGAAGCGGAAGCTATACCCTACGGAGCTGGTAAATCACCCCTGATAGCAGCAGGATTCCATGCCCTTTATAGTCTCGATGGAATAGAAAGTCTTCTTGTCTCCAATCACAAACTAGGTATAATCGTGATTCAATCCTATACTCGCTACTTAGATGGTAGCGGTCGTCCTAAGCACTTTGGTCGTGAATTTTTCCACCGTTTTTAGTAAAGAACGTAATAGTCTTCTGGTGTCAACCCCAAAAACAAGAGACGTAAGCATTCAGCTATCAGCTCTCAGCTATCAGCTCTCAGCTATCAGCTCTCAGCTATCAGCTCTCAGCTCACAGCTATCAGCTCTTGAATAAAATAAGCTGACGGCTGACAGCTGACGGCTGAATGCTTACCAAGAGACAAAAACAATCTTAGGAGATGTGAATAGGATGAAATCCCAGGAAGTTTACGGTGAAACTCAGAATTCTCAAGCCGAGGGCAATGCTCAAATTGACTTAAGTACCATACTCGGTACATGGATCAATTCTAATCAACAAACCGAGTGGATTAAAAAATTTACCATAACTCAGCAGGGCGAGCAGGTGTTTATCGATGCTTATGGTGGTAATTCCCCAGAATATTGGGGCAAAATTGAGGTAACAACCTATGTAGACAATCTCGGTCAAACAGGCTTCAGTGCCCAATACAATCTTGATGGAGTGGAAGCATTATTAGCATCTAATACTAATAAAGGTTTGTGCATTATTGCTACTTTTCTCAAGTTTAAGAATGGCGAACGCCCTAATTTTCTCAGTCGCGAGTTTTACTACAAAGTAGATGAATAGTTGGTCAGCGGTCAGCGGTCAGCCGTCAGCCGTCAGCCGTCAGCGGTCAGCCGTCAGCTGACGTAACAGAGATTAAACTAATGCTTACTTGTTTTATTCAAAAGTACTTCAAGTAGCGTGCCCATAGCCCATAAGCTGAGAGCTGATAGCTGAGAGCTGAGAGCTGAGAGCTGATAGCTTAGAATAGTTATAATGGGAGTATACTCCCTAATTTAAAATGGAAGAATTAAGCAAAATCAAGCTAAAAATTCCTATTGTTTTAGGGAGTTGCCGCATTGGTCGGGAAAGCCTCAAAGTAGCGCAATTTATTTTAGGAGAACTTATTGAGCAAGACCGAATAGATACTGAACTGATTGACCTGGGTGAGTATAAGTTACCCATGTTAGAAGAGCGATTACAGGATAGCTCAAATCCTCCTGATAATGTCCTACGGTTTTGCGCCAAGCTGGGTCAATCAGATGGGATATTACTGGTTACTCCTGAATACAAAAATGGCTATCCTGGAGTATTAAAGAATGCCCTGGATTATCTGGAACCCCAGGCTTTAAAGTATAAACCTATTGGTATATGTACCGTGTCTTCTGGGAGATTTGGAGGACTTGATTGTTTGGCGCAGTTACGATTAGTCTGCCTGGCTTTAGGTGGGTTACCAATTCCAGATAAATTGCCTGTTGCTAAGGTGAAGGAATTATTTGATGAAAATGGTAATTTGTGTGACTTGAGATTTAAAGCCAGGCTGGAATCTTTCATGAATGAATTGGCTTGGTATACCGAGGCGATGGTTAATCAAAAGCGCTACGTTTCTTCGTAAAAAAGAAGGAAAGTGTGGGGGGCGGGGATTGTGGGAATTGTGGGAAGATAAGAAGAGATAAAAGAAGATAAGAGAAGAGAATAGCTCACAGCGGTCATTTTTTTGTTGTATTAGCGCGATTGGGCTAAATATCCCGATTCCCGACTCCCGACTCCCGACTCCCGACTCCCGATTCCCGACTCCCGACTCCCGTTCCCCTCCTGGGAGGGGTTAGGGGTGGGTTCCGATTCCCGACTCCCGACTCCCGATTCCCGATTCCCGATTCCCGACTCCCGACTCCCGATTCCCGACGAAGGCTAATGTAAACTTTTATAACAAAAACTTGATTTCAAGACTGACAGGCTGTCATACTCACTTTTGTGAACTATTCTTTCGGTAATGAATTTTCTATGAACCATTTATTTCAGTTCCTACGCAGGGTACTGATTGTGTTCTTAGTGAGCACGTTTATGGCTGTCAGTACCTTTACAGGGGAAGCTGTTGCTCAGAGCGAAGTTCCTTTTGTGAATGCATGTACACTTTCACTTACAGATGTTCCGCCAGATTTTCAACAGCCACCATTTGCAAACGCGGATATAGGTCCAGTTAATTTACGTGCAACTTTGGGCACTTTCACGTTGGAGGGAGAGGCGCTAAACAACGACAGCGAACAAAACGAATACAATGGTTACCTCTACGGGGCTACTTACCATAATCTCTTGGGTGAACAAACCTTGGAGCCAACCTATACCCCACCAACTATATGGGTATCTCCTGGTACTCGCCTTGATTTAACCCTTAGAAATGACTTACCAGTCAATGTTCAATTGGCGGGGGACCTACCACAAACAAAAGAAAATTTAGAGAATCAATCTCAATACACCAACATTCATTATCATGGCTTCAACGTGTCACCTTTACTGGGTTCTGATGATGTGTTGGTGGAAGTTCACTCTAACGTAACACCTTCCCCTCCCATTCCATTTACCCCTACAACCGCAGAATATCCTGTAGATTCTTTTCTTCCTGGTGGTTATTATCCGGGTGATAATCCTTCAAATTCTACATATGGTTCGATCGCTGATTACAAGATGGGAGTCAATATTCCAGACATCCATCAGTCTGGACTATTTTGGTATCATTCCCACGCTCACTCAATGAGCGATAATCAAGTTCGAGGTGGTCTGTCTGGTGGAATTGTGATTAAAGAAACTGAGGAGTTTTTCCCTATTCTTAAGCGCTTCAAAAAAGGGATTAAGGGAGGAATTAAGTATCTCAACTCTAATCGGCGTCAGTTCCAAGACGAGGAATTCGACGTTTTGTCTGTACCTCAGAAGGTGATGATGTTCAAGGACTTTAATAATGTTCTGGATCCAGAAAACTTAGAGGATTGTTTCCCTCTCAATGGTCAAGTCAACCCAAAAATCACGATTAAGCCTGGAGAGATTCAATTCTGGCGGATTGCCAATATAGGAGCAGATCGATATATGAATATTGCCCTAGAAACTATCGCATCTGACACAAAAATCCCTTCATTTACTGAACCCAATGACAACGCAAATTTTTATATCTTGGCCCGTGATGGTGATGTTGTTAAGGAACCAGTAGCAACTAACTCAGTTCTATTGCCACCTGCTGCTCGAGTAGAGCTTCTGGTAGTAGGGGGTGAGACAGATACTACATATAATCTAGTTTCTGACCTTGACACCCACTTAACCACAAAGCAGCAACAGTGGGTTAACAATGGAAATAAAAAAAGCTACAAGTTAGCAACTGTTGGAGTAACAACGGATGCTACCGTATGCTATACAGATGATGAGAGCAACCCACTTTCTCTACGGAATGAAGCAGGAGATTATATATGTGGCTCAGATGACGATCAAACTTTAGATGACTACATCAAAACCCAGGCACCATATAAAGTAGACAGGATACTGCCAGATCCTGATATTTTAGCTGGTTTTGGGGAATGCAAGCCTGAACCTCAATTTGTGACGACACTTGATGGCGGACCACCACCGGAAAAAGACTGCATAACTCCACGTAATGCCTATACCGATCCACTTACTAAGAAGCGTACCTTCAGATTTCAATCACTAGGAGGAGGGAAGTTTGGTATAAACCATAAAGTATACAGTGGAAACCGGATCGATAAAATTTCCCACGTGGGGGATACCGAAGAATGGAAAATCGTCAACTCCACTACTGCTCCTCATGTTTTCCACATACACCAGCTTGATTTCTTAGTTACTAAGGTTAGTCTGACCAAAAGTCAATACCCTGACGGACCGCCAGAGGGAACCTACAATAACTACAAGATAGAAGGTGGTAGCTGCAGTGATGATGGTACTAAGTATATTTGTCCTTTAGAAACCCAGGGATATCGGGATGTAATTAACTTACCCCCAGATAGCACAACTACAATCCGTATTCCCTTCGTAAATCCATTTATTGCTGGTATATTTGTCTATCACTGCCATATCCTCAATCACGAAGATCGGGGCATGATGCAGAATCTGCAAGTGGTAGATCCCAATGCCTATTATGAGCCTTTGATACCTCTGCCTTTTTCAAAGTAACCTTCGATACCATAGTTCCAGAAGAATATTAACTTCTCGAATCTGATTCTTAACCCTTAATTTGTCCCTTAAGGCTATTTGAGATCTCCAGAAGTTATATCATTGTACGGACCTGCCATGGCAGGTTCGTACTTTTTATCCGATGTCTGATCAATTATTTGACACTCCCGGTGGCTAGGGTGCATCTCATTAAAGCTGTTTGGCCCGGTAGGTGGAAGGAGATCTTGATGGAATGGGCATTTTGCCCGTTTCCTGCCTCGGGCAGGCAGGATGCCCACCCTACTGATATTAATTCGTTGATTCAGTAATGCAGTCGTTGATGCGGGGGTTCCCCCCACTCGCCCTTGCCATCAAGACAGTGAGATGTACCCGGTGCCTAGAAGCCGGGGAATTTTTTTGTGGATGAGTCTTGACTTGAAACTTTCCAATTTTGATGTATCATCTTTTTTAGGAACCAATTTTATGGAGCAGCTAAGTGTTT
>NZ_JAAHHE010000422.1:0-4748 GCF_010692525.1 Moorena sp. SIO3B2 | reverse complement strand
GGGTTTGCGCTTTTCGAGAATTTCCGTAAGACGAGAGGCTATATTGGTTCTCTGTTGATTGGTGTACATAAGTTATAGCGTTTGGATTTGAGTTGTGAACATAGTCTTTTAGGCAAGAGGCAAGAGGCAAGAGGCAAGAGGAACCCACCCCTAACCCCTCCCAGGAGGGGAAGGCAAGAGGCAAGAGGCAAGAGGCAAGAGGGTAAAGATATCCGTATTTTTATTAGACAATAAAAAAAGACATCCTCGGTTTACATCTCATTTATAAATGCTATACTTTATTTAAGTGCAGATGCCTCAACTAGCATTTTTTATACAACACTCCAATGCTAAAATTGTAGCATTATCATATGCTCCATTATCTATAACTTTTTGGATAATTTCGTCAACAGCTGCTTGTAAAGGCTGAGTTTTTTTAAAAGTTTCCGCTAGTTCAGTATCTGACACTAAACTCCAGACACCATCTGAACAGAGCAGCAAGATATCACTATCTTCTAGAGCTAGGGATAAGTCTTGACTAAAGTGGCTCAAATCTTGGACATAACCATCACTAAGTCTTGGTTGTGAACCCAGGGCTTTAGTAAGAATATTACTATCTGGATGGTCAAGACTTTCTTGATAGGTGATTTCACCACTGGCCAGTAACATCGCTACTAGTGAGTGGTCTTCAGTTAATTGACATATTTGTTCTTTCCTGATTAAGTAAATACGACTGTCTCCCACATGAGCCACTAGTAAGTTGTTACTAATCCCTAAAATTACACTTAGTGTGGTTCCGCCGTTTCGTACGGCGTTAGTTACAGATTGGTTAGCGTTTTGGAATAATGATACCAACCAATCTGTCTGCTGGTTGACAGTTTTCAACTCAGAGGGAATCGGTTGCTCAAACACGGTTTTGATGGCTAATTGACTGGCTAACTCTCCCTGAGACATGCCACCCATACCGTCAGCAACAGCGGCTAAAATCATAGTATCACCATTACTCAACTGTTGCTGTCGTACTCCATAACTATCTTCGTTGTGTAAACGACTAGTTGAGAGTCCTACTGTTGATTTACTGGCCACTTGCCATTGAACTTGGGTGGTCTGAAATGATTTACGAGTTTCAATTAAGAGACTCAGTAAGTGGGAAAGGGAGAAGCGTTCTTCTGGAACAGAAGAGAGGCAAATCTTGAGCAGTTGATAAATCTGAGGAATGGGCTTAATCTGGATGTCAAGAGTCTGGTCTTGTGGAAGAAGCTGTTGATGAATAGCTTGGTAAAGCAGCGCTCCCACAGTGTAACTGCTCATTGACTCCTGGAAGGGATTACCGGAGGAGAGTTCAAAAGCGCAGTAGTTTCCTAACAAGCCATAGTCGAGCTTTTGATCAATAGGATAGGCACTGGTTAAATCAAAAAACTTGATCGGTTTTCCGATTTCAATCAGTTTCGGAATCACATCAACCAAGCACCACTGACGCTGATATAAATAGTAAAAACATTGACAGATGGGGATAATCAGTGATAGAGACTCTTGATCAGAATGCTCTTCTTGCAGCCAAGTCTCTAAGGTTGATTGACTGTCTGGCAGCGACGTTAATAGCATCAGCCTTTGACCAGAGGTGTCAGGACTGATTTCATTTTCTGGATAGTATTCTTCCTCTAGATATTCAGATTCAGGCTCAGGGTCCTTAGGGGTTTCCGAGGAATCTTCTCTAGTATCTTCTCTAGTTTCAGAGTTGAGCTCTTGGTCAGTTGTTTCTTCTTCACTAACTGTTGCTTCTGATTCCTCTTGGTCAGTGGTAACTGGAGACTGTTGCTCAGAAGATTCTATCTCCTCTGGCTTCTGTGTCTCCGGTTCTGGCTCCAGGGAGGGTGGGCTAGGGTTAATAACTACAGAGTCTTGGATGGTACTAGCTAGTAATTCGGCAATCATGGCATAGTTACCTAGCTTTTCCCTTAGCTGTAATTCTCGACTTAGCCCACCGTCACTAGACCCCACACGCAGCAAGGCCAAGTTGCCTGTAGTGGGACTGGGGTCAGTAGACTCAAGGTTGACTTCAAAGTTGACTTCAAAGTAGTGAATACCTGCTGTCAATTGACCTAGGTATGACCGGACTTTGAGGTGATAGTTGTCTATCGGGAATTCTGCATCTTGTTCAATTACTAAACCATTGGTCATAAGCTGGTATTGATTTAAATTCCATGGTTGTGAGAGTGGGGGAGTCGGGAGTCGGGAGCGGTGCGACCCGTGGCGAATTTAATTCGCCAACGGAAAGCGCACCGAGGGAGTCGGGAGTCGGGAGCAGGCAATAGGCAATAGGCATGCTAGCAATAGGCAAGAGGTAAGAGTGAAAAAAATCCTGTGTACCTCAGGTGCGACCTGTGGCGAATTTAATTCTTAATGGTAAGAGCGCACCTCATAGTTATGAAAAACGCTGTCATCATAATCTCCCCATCTCCCCATCTCCCCATCTCCCCATCTCCCCACACTCCCGATTCCCGATTCCCGATTCCCGATTCCCGACAAATATGAGATGCACTGTTATGGGCTTTGGAAGAGGAAACGAATTTTAGCGATCGCAATTTCATCTCCGGGATTGATGGTTTCCGGTCGGGTAATTTTGGCATTGAAGCGAGTTTTACCAGCAGGCTTGATAAAAACACCATTGGTAGAACCAAGGTCTTTGATTTTCCATTGCCCTCCCTCTCGATAAATTTCTGCGTGGTGGCGGGAGACTGTCTCGTTACCGACAAATGGCTCTAAGTCAATATCAACAGGACCCATATCTGGATCAAAGATGCCGATAAGATTGCTATGATCTAGCCAGAATTCTGGGACAGGAGCATCAGCTTGCTTAGCAATCAGTTTCGCTATTAAAGCAGTATTAGTAATAGGAGGAGTTGGAGGTATAAAGGGCTGGGGTTGGGGTTGCTCTAGGGTGATTGGTAGAGGCTCATCAAGAGGTTGTGCTGGTGTAGTTTTCCAGGGATTCTGCTGAGGAGGTTGGATTATGATTGGTGGTTGAGATTCAGGTGGTACTTTGGTTTGGGATTGTAATTCAGAACCACAAGCCTCACAGAATTCGGTTCCTTCTGGGTTTTTATCATAGCCACAAATTGAGCAGGTAATCATTGATAAATCCTTGGTGAGTAAATATATATAAAGGGAGTCGGGAGTCGGGAGTCGGGAGTCGGGAGTCGGGAGGAGTGCGTTAGGGGCGGGCTTGCCCTGATGTTCAAGCTCGTAGCCAGGGTTGGGACAGTCCGCCTGGGAATTGAAACAGGCAAGATGCCTGTTCCACCAAGATGCCCGCTGACGGCTGACGGCTGACGGCTGACCGCTGACCGCTGTTCGCGTAGCGTGAGCTTTTAGCTCACCGCTGACGGTCTAAGTTCCTGAGAGGTTACGAATCTGTTCTTCTGAAAGGTCACTATTAATATCTCCAGTCATTTTGATAGTCTTACCTCTGGAACCCATTTTGATGGTTTTACGAGTTCCAGAAGAAATCTTGCGAGTTTTGCGTAACTCGTCTTGAGCTTGATTGAGAGAGTCAAGCATGGCTTGGTTGCCAATCCTGACTGTCATCCGACGGGCAGTATCTAAGAGTTTTCCTGCTTCTTCGGGATTACTATCAGCCAGTCTGGTAGCTTGAGTTACTAGCTGAGAAATATTGCACTGTTGTACATAACCCATTACTTCTGGGTCTACTTGTGCCGCTCCGCTCTGACCAGGAACAAATTGAACTACCACATTTTGAGGTGGCAGCTCACCTCGGCGATTTTGTCCTGGAATATCGTAGGTTAAACCAAGTTGAGCAATACGTACACGGGAGCTGCTGTGACTGTCGATGGTGAATTCCAGAATAAAGACTGTTTCATCATTGGCCATGGCGGTGCCAATCAGATAGGGGTATTGAATCAGGGGAAATTCCGCTTGGTCAGGGTAAGCCCGGACAACACGGGTGAGTTTTACCCCCTTAACTGTCTTGGCAGTAAGGGTAAGGTTATTAATAACTTCCTGTTGGGCTTGGCTAAATTCTCTAAACAGGATTTGGGGTAAGTCCCTAATAGCAACATCAGTACCTGTGGCATCTCCTGAAACGATATGGTGAAGGTGACCAGCGGTAGTATCGCTGAGGTTGATCAGTAAATCTTCATTGTAGTCACCAACTCCCAAGGCTGTAATGGGGATACCGTTTTCCGAAAATTGTTTCGCGAGTTCCCGACATTCTTCTTCATCAAAAGCTTGACCATCAGTAAAGATTAAAGCATGACGACTGGTCATGGTTTGACCGGAGAGCATAGTCAGGGTCTGCTCCATCCCTTCTCCCATGCAGGTGCCACCACTGTAGTTACGGAGTTTCTCAATCCCTGCTTCTAACTGGCTGGTTTCAGTTGCTGGTGTTAGTCCAACAATAGTAGAGGCTTGGTCGTCAAATTGGATAATGGCAATGCGATCGCTTCCACCTAACTGGTTAGAGCGCACTAAATTTAACAGTGACTCAATCACAATATCGATCTTGGTTTTACCACCTATCACTTCCTCATAGTCGTTTCCATCCTGTGTGTAAACTCTACCTGTAGGTTTTGTGTCCCCTTCCACCACTTCATACATGGAACCACTGGTATCGATCACAAAAGCAAAACTAGTTGAGGGTAGCTCGACTGC
The DNA here is from genome assembly GCF_010692525.1 of Moorena sp. SIO3B2. Lineage (NCBI taxonomy): Bacteria > Bacillati > Cyanobacteriota > Cyanophyceae > Coleofasciculales > Coleofasciculaceae > Moorena > Moorena sp. SIO3B2. The sequence continues at coordinate 98 of NZ_JAAHHE010000422.1, read as the reverse complement.
TACTTCTTTGGTCGGTCGCAGTTTCAACATCACAAATAGTTTCTGGTCTGGGGTATCCGCAGGCAGAAATTCACGATGAGGAGTAATTGTTACATATA
>NZ_JAAHHE010000421.1:0-4794 GCF_010692525.1 Moorena sp. SIO3B2 | reverse complement strand
CGTTCTCTAATATTTCCATTTTCTTCTATTTTTAAGGCTTTTTGAAGTATTGTTTTTTGCTCTTGTGTCAGATAATTTTTTGCTGGCATATTTCCTATTATTGGGTTATTTATTAATTTTTATTATACCAATTTAAATGCCGAACAGCTTAATGCTAAGTTGACAAACTTAGTCTGGTGAGTTACTCCATTCAATTCCTATTGCTTCCAAATCCTGATCATAAGACTTGGAATCTTTCATCCTTCATACTTATTCTAACACTATGAATTGGACATCATGAAAAATAACTTAATTGACTCCCAGCCTAATGATACTCATCGATCGCCAAATCAGAAGGCTACATCATTCTTGAAATTAGTGGTCTTTAGAATAGACAGCATCAATTTCGCCTTTCCGATTGAGTGTGTCAACAAAGTAATTAATTATACAACTGTTTATAGCAGTGGACTCAATGATATTGGCATTGCCCATATCGATGATCAGGAAATTCCTATTATCGACTTGTATCGCCGGTTATTTAAATCTAGCCAAATCAGCACTTCTAACCCAGGACGTTTCCTGCTGATTGCTCAAAATACGAGGGGTGAAGGATTTGGTATCCCTGTACTCAAAACACCGAATTTGATAGAGGTTTCCGTGACTGATATTCGTACCCTACCAGAGTCTTTTCGTCAAGCTGATACCCTAGGAATTGCTAGTCATGTTGCGGTGATTCCCCAAGAAAATACATCTTTGACAGTCTTTTTGCTAGATGTTAATCAATTGCTTCCTTGGGTTTCTGAATAGGGAAAAGGTGAACAGGGAAAGGGAAAAGGGGTGAAGCATTGAGCAATCAGCTATGAGCTATCTTCGCCCCTAGCTTTATGGAATGGGAATAGTCCCAGTGGATGAGATTTCTGTTATACTTCAAATTATGTAATGGCTATCTGCCAGAATTAAAGGTTAAGCGGGAAGTCCCGCGCTCTATCCGTGCTTGATGAGCTTCCTATGGGAGAGCCTTTTTCTGGGAATTGTGCCAAGAAGTTGCTAGCATCAAAAACGCGCTTTGTCGATAACCAAGTCAAAAAACCTTGTTGCCAAAAAAACAACCAAGCAGAATCATCGGTCTTAGAAACTAGGACTGCTGCTGATGCCAGGAATATCAGACCTGGGTTTGGGCAACTAAATTTAGGCAATTCCTTGTTAAGTCGGAATCCAGTGCTTTAGCTTAAGCTCAGGGTCTGGTAGTTCACGGGTGTAGCTTCCACCTACGCTTCTATCTACGATGCATAGCACTGTTGCTTAGCACTATAAGGGTGAAGTAGAAGCAGTCGGAACAAGTATCCGACAAAACGCATCTAGAGATAAGATGTAGCATAGTAAGTCTTATCTCTAGCAGTAGGACTTATGGCGAGTCCCTCTGATGTGAAACAAAACGTTTCTATTCAGTGTAGCTCGCGGGTGCGCAGATCAACCTGCCAGAATCCCCTAGCTTTAGCGATGGGGAGTCGTCAATTTCCAGCAGTACGACCTAAGAGTCTAGTCAACTGGTGCTGCTAAAGTTTAATATATGGTGTTTCCCAAAAAACTGATTAAGGGCGGCTCTAAAGTATCTAAAGTTATAGATTTACCTAAGTATGGTATACGCTCCATTCTTGCTAAAGGGGTGCAGATGGACTTCCAGTCAGGACAAAACCGTGTTCAAGTCCTCAAAGGAATTGACTGGGAAGTCAAACGTGGTGATATCCAACTTTTAATGGGACCGTCTGGCTCTGGCAAGACTACCCTTTTGTCAATCTTGGCCGGATTACTGACCCCGACCTTGGGAAAAGTCTATTTACTGGGTCAAGAAATTACCGGTATGTCTAGAACTAAGCTGGCAGAGTTTCGACGAGAACACATTGGCTTTATTTTCCAACACTTCAACCTATTTCCAGCTCTGACAGCAGCAGAGAATGTGGAAGTTGTGCTAAACATTAAGGGAATTCGGGGGGTAAATGCTCGACAGCAGGCAAAAACGTTATTAGAGCAGGTTGGTTTAGAGGGGAAAGGACATCTTAGACCAAGTGACTTGTCAGGGGGACAGAAGCAACGGGTAGCGATCGCGCGGGCTTTAGCTAAAGAGCCACCGCTAATTATGGCAGATGAGCCAACGGCAGCCTTGGACTCTCACAGTGGTCATACAGTCATTGAGTTGCTGCGTCGTCTGGCTAAGGATAAAGGCTGCACAGTGCTGATGGTAACCCACGATCCTCGTATTATCGATGTAGCTGACCAAGTGTCTTATATGGAAGATGGTATGTTGAAGGTTGAAGGTTGAAGGTTGAAGGTTTAAGGTTGAAGGTTGAGGGTTGAGAATTGAAGGTTGAAGGTTGAGGGTTGAGAATTGAAGGTTGAGGGTTGAAGGTTGAAGGTTGAAGGTTGAAGGTTGAAAGTTGAGGGGTGAAAGTTGAGGGGTGAGGGGTGAGTGTTAATGATTCACCCTCAACATCTTAGTTTTATTTGTACCTACCTAATTATGATGTGAATGGGCAATTTGCCAACACGACAAATTACTGTTCACTCTAGGCATCATAATCATGTTTATGGTAAATTTCTGGCTAGCTATAGGGGTTTTGGGACTGGGTTCTATTCTGTGGGTAGAACTGGTGCGAGACTTCTATCACCTCCTGTCCCATCACTGGACACCTCTGTATCGCTTGCATGTGTGGCATCATCGGGTCTTCCGTCAGGATTTAACTGCTGTCAGTGATACCATTTATCGACAGGCGCACTGGCGTAATGATGTGCCAGAAGCGTTGGTTATGCTAATGTTAGGCTTGGTGGTATGGTGGTTGGCTTATACCTGGACACCAAATCTGCATTGGGCAGCTTTGGCTGGTTCTGTGTACACTATGGTATTTCTATTTGGTGCGATCGCTCGTGGCTATGGCATCAAGGGAGCCGATAAGTTGACTGATGGAACCCACCTTCCGGGTCCATTCCTCTGTCCTCCTTCCCCTTGGATGGTGAATCGCAGCTACCATTGGCGACATCACTTTGATAACCAAAAGGCTTACTATGGCGGCACATTGACTTTAGTAGACAAACTGATGGGGACAGCACTATCGCTCCAAGGAAAAACTATTGCAGTGACGGGAGCATCGGGAACTCTGGGACAGTCACTATTGTACCATCTCCAGCAACGGGGAGCAAAAGTGATTGCTCTGACCTCCCAAGAACAAACTGTTACTTTAAGTGTCAATGGTGAAAGCTTGCCAGTAAAAACCTTCACTTGGCAAGTGAGTAAAGAGTCAGAACTAGCCCCACATTTGGAAAATGTGGATATTCTAATTCTCAATCACGGCATCAATGTTCATCAAGAACGGACAGCCGATGCGATCGCAAAATCCTACGAGGTCAACACATTATCAAGTTGGCGGTTGCTAGAGATGTTTTTATCCACGGTTCGGACGAACCAAGATATTGCTCGCAAGGAAGTTTGGGTTAATACTTCGGAAGCGGAAGTTAATCCAGCTTTTAGTCCTTTGTATGAACTGAGCAAACGTACCCTAGGAGACCTAGTTACCCTGCGTCGTCTAGATGCTCCTTGTGTAGTACGTAAAGTAATCCTCGGACCATTTAAAAGTAATCTCAATCCAGTTGGGGTCATGTCAGCGGATTGGGTAGCCAAGCAAATCCTTAATCTAGCCACTCGTGATGTCCGTAACATCATTGTGACGATTAATCCTATAACCTATTTAGCGTTTCCAGTCAAGGAATTTTTTGTCAGCCTATACTATAGGCTGTTTAGTCATTAGTCCTTAGCAACTTGGGTTAATTATTATTAATTAGTGCTACTAATTACTAAGGGTGGCGTAGCCATTCGCGTAGCGTGGCCGAAAGGCCAAGGTGACGTTGAATTTACGGCACCATATGACTACAGAGGTGACATACTCCCACACTGACTCTTTGAGTTAAGTGTGGGCTTCTTGCCAACTCCACCCAACGGTTAGGATACTCAGCAAGCTTTATTAACGACACGGTCAGAAGTTACCGCAAAAATAGGGCAGCCTTTATGGTTAGTCGGCTATGGGTAAAGAGTTAAAACTTTATGATTAAGGCAAGAGACGAAACCTTAGATCAGGTCGCCTTTATAACAATAGTTTTAAACCTTTTCTGCATAACCTACAACCCAAAAAGGCGACCTGATCTTACGGTAACTTCAAACCCTATTCTAAGGTTTCGTCTCCGGGATGCCCCGACCCACCGGAACAATACAAAAAAGTTCTATCTTTAGGAACGTAGGTGGCGGTTAGCTCTTAATTTTGATTACCCTACTACTTTTATTATAGACAATGGGAACGAAATTATAGTTTCTGTCCGCCATTCATCCCACGCCGACTTTCAGTGCGGACGTGGGGCATAAGAGCGGATGAAGCTAAAGTCTTCTGGATTAACATCAGCAGGGATACGGTACCGTTGAGTGCCACTGACCTGCTGAAGACGACCAAGACTTTCTTGAACTTCCCCATCCGTCGCAGGAATGGGGATTCCCAGGCACAACCTAATTGGCTGTTATCTCCTAGGGCGTAACTTTCCCCCGAACCGGAGGTAGCTGAGTAGGGTCAATACCCAGTTTTTTTAGATCCTTATCTCCTATATTAACATTGTCGAAAATTCATCCCCGACCTAAGAGGATATCTCCCAAGTTTTTTGATACTGAATTTTGCCCCCCTAGCCCCCCAATTCTGGGGGGAACAAGAATCAATTTGCTGGTAGAAGTCCCCCAAAATTGGGGGACCAACGGGGGCTTGGATGTAGCAAATGAGACTT
>NZ_JAAHHE010000420.1:0-4797 GCF_010692525.1 Moorena sp. SIO3B2 | reverse complement strand
CTGCCATCAACAGATACACTGGAGCACTCCTAAGGGAGAGAATATCTAGGAGCCGTATGAGGGGAAACCTTCACGTACGGTTCTGAAGGAGAGGTGCCCCGGATAATACCGGGCATCGACTCTAACCGACGGATGTTCCGGGAGAATTCATAACAATAATGATCAAGTACTTCAGGCTCCGTTAACACGTTAAATTGCTGGGGGGTTTTCCCCCTGGCCAAACCATCCGGTCGAGTCGCGTAAGATCACTCACGTCTGGATAAGTTGGAAAACTGAATGACATAAGGTAAATTCCTAGCCGTGGATAGTATTTCTGCGGCTATTTTTTTTTGAGATTAGCAGGTTATCAGGTTGAAGGTTGTTCGCGTAGCGTGGCCGAAAGGCCAAGGTTAGTTAGTTGAAGGTTGAAGGTTGGTTAGTTGGAGGTTGTTCGCGTAGCGTGGCCGAAAGGCCAAGGTTGGTTAGTTGAAGGTTGAATGTTAGTTAGTTGAAGGTTGAATGTTAGTTAGTTGAAGGTTGAATGTTAGTTAGTTGAAGGTTGAATGTTAGTTAGTTGAAGGTTGAATGTTAGTTAGTTGAAGGTTGAATGTTATTGGGTTGAAGGTTGTCTGTCAGAATGCTAAATTCTAAATTATAAATTCTACATTCTACATTCTAAATTCTACATTCTAAATTCTACATTCTACACTCCCCAAACTCCCCCCGCCCCACTTTCTCCAAAAATGTCCTGATGGAGTAGCACAGATTCTGTATAGGGGTCTAAAACCTCTGAAGCAGAAAATTCAGCCAATCCTATGACCTTAATCAGTAAATTGGGTTTTAAGCCAAAAAAGAAAGCTCATTTAATTGCACCAGTGACAATTAAATCATCTGATATATCGATAGTTATTCCCGTCAGGAACAATCAGAAAGGAATTGAATTATTTTTGTCAGAATTTTTCAAAACCCAGAACCTAGAAAGCTATCCCAAAGAAATAATTATCGTTGATAATCAATCAAGCCCAGAGATTACTATCCCTAAACAGTTTCAAGTTGCTCCCCTTTCAATACGAGTGATAAAATGCTCAAAACTTGGACCGGCATCTGCCAGAAATATGGGAATCAACTCTGCTCAAGGAGATTGGATTTTATTTACCGATAGTGACTGTATTCCTTCAGAATCCTTAATCACAGGCTATCTTAATGCCATGAATGGCTCCATCGGATATGCAGGGAATGTTAAAGCCTGGAGCAATGATGTATTGTCAAACTATTATGAAACTCAAGAAATACTTGTGCCCTTAAAAGTTATTGAAGATGGGCAGATGATCAGACCGGAATATTTAATTACAGCCAATGCCCTAGTGTGGAAAAAAGCCCTTGAAAAAATCGGTGGGTTTAACGAAACTATTAAAATCGCTGCCGGTGAAGATATAGATTTAGGGTTTAGGTTATTAGAAATTGGCAACTTATCCTATAGTTGGCAATCAACTGTATATCATGATTTCACTCACGACATTCTGGGATTTATTAAAAGATTTATCAGATATGGAAAAGGCAACAAACTAGTCAGTCAGCTATATTCCATTGACTTAACTCCTAAACCGTTTATTCCCAATAAACCGGGTTTTATAAATCAACTATTGTCAACTTTACAATATGTGTGTCTTATAGTAGGATATAGAATTAGTTAAAAGGTAAGCTATCAGCTTAAGCGCTACGCGCACGCTACGCGAACAGCTATCAGCTTAAGCGCTACGCGCACGCTACGCGAACAGCTATCAGCTATCAGCCTATGCTTAGATGGGCTTTTCCCTAGACTTTGAATTCGATAAAATCTAGAACTATTAGGTGCGACCCGTGGCGAATTTAATTCTTAATGGGTCAAGCGCACCTTTAAATTCTACCAAAAGAGGTTTATTTTAAGCTGACAGCTGACCGCTGACTGCTGAATGCTTACGTTAAAAGATTACTTGATTCTATCTATAGCAGTTCTCATAGTAATGAGGTAGACAGGATTTTTTCCCTCTTGCCTCTTGCCTCTTGCCTTCCCCTCCTGGGAGGGGTTAGGGGCTTTCAAGGGTATGTTTTTTAGATTTGGGCATTCGCCTAGGTATTACTCAACAGAAATACATTTTGAAACCCAAACCCCAGGAAGGATTTGAGAATTCAATAAAAATCATTAAGTGACGAATTCTGCTTGATGGCTATCCCCTGACGGGGCGATGGCTGAGACACTTGCACCAACTTGAAAAGTTATTGATTTTGGTAGGTAACTATTGACAAAAGAACTTCGGGTAGCGGTCACACAGAGCGACTGTTGGAGTACTGAAATTTATTTTCAATCACGTTCGTTACCCGCGTTGTTTTGTACTGGTTCCACCATGACGTACCCGCGCCCGGCGCGGAGCAAATTACATTAAATAGTAGTCAGAAACAGGGAATTTATCAAATGTGTTCCATAGTACAATAACTATTGTACATTAAACCCGCGTGACATCAATCACAGTGAACAAAAATCGTCCAATTACTTATCAACAATGGTTACGGGTGGTCATCAAAAAAATGCCTCATTTAAGCAAACCACAAGCAGTAGTATTAGGAATGTGGAGCTTTGCTATTGCGATGACTCATCATTGTGGTTTATCTACTGCAGTTGTGTTTTTGGGGGAAATTCTAGAGCAACCAGAGAACACAATTCGAGAAAGATTAAGGCAGTGGTATAATAGTAAAGTCGATAAAAACGGAAGAAAGCGTAGAGAAATCCAGGTCGAACAGAGCTTTGTCCCGTTGTTACGCTGGATATTAAGTTGGTGGTCATCAGAGGAAAAAAGTTTAGTATTAGCTGCGGATGCTTCCAGATTAGGTCAGCGTTTTACTTTATTAGTTATTAGTGTGGTTTATCGAGGTTGTGGAATTCCTGTAGCTTGGAAAATAGTGAGAGCAAACGAAAAAGGCAGTTGGAAACCCTACTGGCTCAAACTCTTAGATTCTCTTCAAGAGGGTGTTCCTTCCGACTGGTTGGTGATTGTCACTACAGACAGAGGTTTATACGCTGATTGGTTCTACGAAGCGATTGAACAATTGGGTTGGCATCCATTTATGCGTATTAACCATCAGGGATATTATCAATCCTCACCAGAGCAACAATTTGTTCCTCTTTCAGAATTAATTACTCAAGTGGGGCAATCTTGGAGTGGAAAGGTAACTTGTTTTAAAACCAACAGTCTGTCTTGCACTCTTTTAGCTCAATGGGATTCTGGCTATGCCGATCCTTGGCTAATCGTAACAGATTTGAGTCCTCAACAAGCACAGATTTGTTGGTATGGTATGCGCGGTTGGATTGAATGTCTTTTCAAGGACATCAAACGAGGTGGTTTTGGTTGGCATCACACTAAAATGAATGACCCTCGACGAGCAGAACGTCTCTGGTTAGCCATTGCTGTTGCTACTTTATTTTTAGTCAGTATTGGTGGAGAGGCCGAGGCGAATTTGCCAGCAAGTAGCTTACCTCCTTTGGATGAAATGAGCTCCTCTGCTCAGACAAAGGAAAATCCGAGCATGCCAGAAAAGCCAATTTTATTGCTAAAAACTAATCCTACTCGATGTTTAAGTTGTTTCAGACGAGGATTTTTAATAATTTTGGCATCTGCGATTAAGGGCATGCCTTTACCTACAGGTAGATTTATTCCCGATTTTTCTCCTGCCCCTGGATGAATCTTAAAAACATACCCTTGAAAGGGGGTTAGGTGTGGGTTCCTCTTGCCTATTGCCTATTGCCTATTGCCTGTTCCCTGTTCCCTATCTCCCTATCTCCCTATCTCCCCATCTCCCTATCTCCCTATCTCCCCACCCTCCCCAAAAATTTCCTGGTGGAATAGCCAAGATTGTGTATAGAAGTTATAGTGCAGCTACCCGGAAGTCTGAAGTCTGAAGTCTGAAGTCTGAAGTTCTTTAATATCAAGGATTTCGACTCTAGGACGCGGGTTTGTTATTTCTGCCCCCCTGCACTAGTCAGTTGGCAGAACTCTAATCCAGACAATTGAGGTAATCCTATGACTTTCATCAACAAACTTCATTCAACGCCCCAGAATTACTCCGATTTTACTGTACCCTTAAACATTCAAGCATCTGATATATCAATCGTTATTCCCGTCAGGAATAATCAAGAAGGACTTGATTTATTTTTAACTGAATTTTTTAACACCCAGAGTCCCTACATCTATCCCCAAGAAATTATTATTGTTGATAATAACTCCAGGCGACCAATTACTATCGCTCAACACTTCCAAGGTAATAACCTTTCCATCAGATTACTGAAATGCTCAAAAAATGATTTGGCCTCTGCCAGAAATGTAGGCATAAACTATGCCAAAGGAGATTGGATATTATTTACCGATAGCCACTGTCTTCCCTCTGAATCATTTATCCAAGGCTATCTTAATAGCATAAATGGGTCAATAGGCTATGCAGGTAATGTTAAAGCATCGGGCAAGGATTTATTGTCAAAATTTTATGAAGGTCAAGAAAGACTCATTCCCTTAACCATGGTTGAAGAGTGCCATATCAGTAGACCAGAATCATTAATTACAGCCAATGCCCTGATTTGGAAAAAAGCTCTTCAACAAATCGGTGGATTTAAAGAAACCATTAGAATTCCCGAGGGAGCCGATCTAGATTTAGCATTTCGGTTATTCCAAATTGGTCAATTATCCTATTGTTGGCAATCCACTGTCTATCCTAATCACAATAAAAAAATACCCGAATTTATCCAACGATTTATCAACGATGAAAACAGTAAACTAATGGTGAGTAATC
>NZ_JAAHHE010000042.1:0-44309 GCF_010692525.1 Moorena sp. SIO3B2 | reverse complement strand
AGTATAGTCCTGATTATAACTTAATTGAATTGGTTTGGCATTCAGCAAAAGAATATATTGCCAATCGAGTTTTCAAATCAATTGAAGAATTAGAATGTTTGTTAAATCATCTTTTAAATGAAGGAGGGTTAATTATAAAATGGGTACGAAAAATAAAAAACAAAGGCAATGCTGTTATCACAGTTTAAATGCGCAACAGCTTATCAGCAATTCTGGACATTATGGCCCGCAACTAGTGGGATATATCTTGCACCAGTACTATCACAATCGAGTGACGCAACCAAAGATTCATGAGCAGCTACTGGAATGGGGTATCGAGATATCGGTCGGTCAAATCAATTCATACCTCAGGGCAAAGATAGATGTGTTTCACACTCTCTCAGGCATCGGTTTTAGGGGCAGGATTAAAATGCTCAGAGTATGTTCACACGGATGATACCGGAGCACGACACAGTGGGAAAAATGGGTATTGCACGGTGATTGGTAATGAATGGTTTACTTTCTTTGCGAGCACCCCCCGCAAGACTCGACGCAACTTCTTATCAGTATTACAAGGCAATGCCCCGATTTATGTACTCAATCAGGATGCCCACCAATATTTAGCTTCCTATCAGTTAGCCGACAAGCATATGAACCGATTGAGCTTTGGTTCAACGGTGCTAGGGAATAGCCCTGAGCAATGGCAGGACTATTTAGAGTCGATTGGCATTGTGCAGACCAAAGTGGCACAGAGGGTCACCGAAGCCGCTCTGCTGGGTGGATTAATCGAGAGTGGCATTAACCGAAAATTGTTGATTCATGCAGGATGGAGCCAGACAGTTCAATATTCTCATTCATGGGTTGTGTTGGGTTCATGCTGAACGAATCATCCGCAAATTAGAGGGGAGTACCGCTGAGTTTCGAGAGAACATTGAGGAAGTCCAAACCCTTCTATGGGAGTACTACCAACAGCTTATTTGCCTATCAAGATCACCCGAGTGCCGAGCAAAAGGAGTACCTATCTGTTCGCTTTGATGAAATCTTTGGTCGGTGTTATCTGCACCACCCCACTCTGAGCAACGCATTGAACCAATTTAGACAAAACAAGGAGCAATTGCTCCGGGTGCTCGACTTTCCCAATATTCCTCTGCACAATAATGCCGCCTTTTCTGACATCCGAGAATTTGTGACCCGTCGAAAAATCAGTGGTGGCACTCGCTCTGAGGCCGGACTTCAAGCCAGAGATACCATGATTGGTCTGAAAAAGACCTGTCGCAAATTAGGGATTTGTTTTTGGGCGTATTTACTGTCCCGCTTGCGAGGGGATGACAAAATCCCCCCCTTACCAGATTTGATTCGACAAAAGGCTATAGAGCGTGGACTGGTGGGTAGCCCTGCCTGATAATTTGCTGATCCAATTTATCAACCAGCGATTATTGAGAAATTGCCTATTTTTTGATGATGATTTTAGATAAAAAAAATGTAATTGACTGATTTATCCACCATGACTAACCCTATGGCTATCCCATAAAGCTACGGTTTACTCGTCCAATTGCATCACTATTATGGTCAGCTTGTAGAACTTTTTTGAGCTGGTTTGGCAAGCTCAACAGAGTCGCAGTGGTAAGTACCTGGAAATAAATAAAGTTAACGTTGTCAATAATTGTCAAGGCATTGAATCCCTTTATGTTTATTTTTGCCTTGTATTAAGTTACATTTTATTAACAGTTAAATTGAATTTAATCCTACTACTTAACCGCTTAACACCATCTATAATTACAAACCCGTACAACTCCGGTAATTCCTAAATAAATTTTCAGCTTTTTGTCGGAAATCAGGCAATTTATGCCATCGCTAGATTTGCTTAGTTCAAAGAGAGACAAATTAGCTCTCCACAGGACTTACGCAATTACGCTATATATAGCGTGTCAATTCGAGGAAAAACCAAATTAATCCCTAAAGGGGAAAAACAGATAAAGTAAATGATAAGATCAAGGGAGAAACCAACTAAAAAAATAATGGGAATAAAGATTGGACAAGCTAGATTACTGTCAATATTTGTTGAGTAGCCAAAACAATTACACCATAACTAATTTGGCAGAGCATCTACCAAAAATAAGTCATGATCAAATTAACCGATATTTAAAAAACGAAAAAATTAATCCTAAGACGTTGTGGTTAAATGTCAAAGAATATATTGAAGTAGATGAAAATGGCTATCTAGTATTTGACGATACAGTTTTGGATAAAAACCATTCCCATAAAATAGAATTGGTGCGAAAACAATACAGTGGAAATACTCATAGTGTGGTTCGAGGAATAGGAGTAGTAAATTGTATATACGTTAATAGTAAAACCGGTAAGTTTTGGGTGATAGATTACCGGATATATGCTCCAGAACAGGATGGAAAAACCAAACTAGACCATGTAGAAGACATACTCATAAATTGTTTCATAAGAAACTCCCCTTTAAAAGAGTATTAATGGATAGTTGGTATGCCACTCAAAGACTAATGGCCTTAATTGATAACTGGGAAAAAATCTACTACTGTCCCTTAAAAAAGAATCGATTGGTGGATGAAACAGGAGGTAAGGAAAAATCCCAAAGAATTGACTCATTGGAGGGTCGTGAGTTAGATGTCAAACCAGGGAAATTGATTAAACTAAAAAAGTTTCCTGACCAGAAAAAGGTGAAGTTGTTTCGGGTTACTATTTCTACCAATAGAACGGAATACATTGCCACAAATGAACTAACTGCCTCAGATATTGAACAGGTAAAATCCACTTGTTCTTACCGTTGGAAAATAGAGGAGTTTCACCGGGAACTTAAACAAGCGATGCAGCGCGGTCTTGGGGAGGCAGCGCGGTCTTGGGGGTTCCCCCCATGAGCGACTGCCGTGGTTTCCCCCATGAGCGACTGCATCAAGACATTGACTGGCAGACAATCTTGTCAGTGTCGTAAATCTCGAATCCAAAGAAACCATATTGCTTGTGCTATTTTGGTGTGGAATTTTCTGAAAAGACTAGCTTACTTGACTAAATGTACAGTTTATAAAATTAAGCCCCAAAGTTTATATTCATATTTAACTAAAGAACTTAAAAAACCTTCTTTAGTTATGAATTTAGTCTGATCAGAATCTACTCCATATCTGGTGTCTTTGCGTAAGTCCTGTCTCCAGCTAAATCCGAAGTTGGAGTGACTTTTACAGAGATATGACCAGAAGACCTTAATCACTCGTTAGTACCATGACTCAATCCACAGCAAAAACCTATTCCCGTCTGAAAGTATTTCTAGCAACTACTGCGACTACTTTGGCTGGTATGCTGGCGACTACTGGTGCAGCTAATGCAGCTAGTATCACCCATACTCAGACCATTGAATGGCGACCGACAACTGTTGATAAATTTTTCATTCTCCCCAAATTCGATGAGGCTTTGGGGACTCTCGAAAGTGTCACGATTGACCTGATCGGATTTGTCCAGGGAAATGCCCGTGCGGAAAGTCAGGAAGGCGCTCCAAGTACAGTAACCTTGGATCTGGCATCTAAAATTGCCTTAATCTTGAGTGAACCTGATATTACCCTAGTTGAGGTGAAGCCCCTAGTTTTAGAACAGGTTGGTCTCTCTAGCTATGACGGTGTACTTGATTTCGCAGGATCTTCTGGAGTCACATTGCCTGAGCGTACCGCTTCGGATAGCACAAGTAATACGTTTATGTCTGGGCTAGGAAGAGTTGAAAATTATTTATTATTGCTTTTGCCATAGTGTATCAACCGAAGTTCCACTAAACTGGAAACTTCGGTTTTATGTTGTTTAGTGATTATAGTCATTTCAAATAACAATGGAACACTTTTTCGTATGAAACCCTTTTATAGCAATAAATAGTTTTCTCAATATAAATTGAAATCACTATAGCTTCCGGCAAAAGAAGCCCCACAACGAACATGCGCAGCATGAGTGTTTAAAGTTACCGTAAGATCGGGTCGCTTTTATGGTTAGTCGGTTATGGGTAAAAGGGTTAAATCTTTTGTAATAAAGCGACCCTATCTAAGGTTTCGTCTCCAGGGATGAATTTTGCACAGAGTCTTTCACTTTAGACCAATCGATGTGTTATACTGGAAATACTGACTTTCAAAGCCGTTCGCGTAGCGTGGCCAAAGGCCATAAATGCTGGAAAGTTGGTCAAACATTATTAAACAAAAGACCAAGAAAACAGAGCGGCAGCGATGCAGCGCGGTCTTGGGGAGGCAGCGCGGTCTTGGGGGTCCCCCCCATGAGCGACTGCCGTGGTTTCCCCCACTCGCGCTTTGCATCAAGAGAGGGCAGTCCGTTCTTAAAGCCCAGCGCCTCCGCGCGCAATAGCTGGATTGGCGCTTGTTGCCCACACTGAACTCAAAGAGTCAGTGTGGGAGCTGTCACTCATCTGGTAAGCATTCAGCTATCAGCTATCAGCTATGAGCCATTGGCCTGTGGCAACGCTACTGTTCGCGCAGCGTGCGCGTAGCGCAATCGATGTTTTTGAATAAAATAACCTGTTCGCGTAGCGTGAGCCTTTGGCTCAGCGCTTACGTCATCTGACCAATGAACAATGGCTAATCACTAATCACTAATCACTAATCACTAATCACGCTTTGAAGAAACTATTCCCACTCTATGGTTCCAGGAGGTTTGGAGGTAATATCATATACTACCCGATTAACTCCCTTGACTTCATTAACAATTCGGTTGGAAATAGTTTCAAGTAAGTCATAAGGTACTCGTGACCAGTCAGCGGTCATACCATCTTCACTCGAAACAAAGCGCAATACAATCGGATGAGCGTAAGTGCGCTTGTCCCCCATTACTCCCACACTGCGTATTGGGAGCAACACGGCAAAGGCTTGCCAAAAGTCGTTATACATCCCCTGTCGGTGAATTTCATCTCGAACGATGAAATCAGCATCCCGCAGAATATTCAACCGTTCTGGGGTCACTTCACCAATGATGCGAATCGCCAATCCTGGTCCGGGGAAGGGATGTCGGCGCACAATCGATTCTGGCAAGTGGAGGTCACGACCAAGTTGGCGCACTTCGTCTTTAAATAGCTTGCGTAATGGTTCTACCAGCTTGAAGCGTAGGTTTTTGGGTAAGCCTCCGACATTGTGATGGCTCTTGATTTTCACAGCTACCCGCTCACCGGTTTTGGGATCAACGTTGGTATGGGCTGATTCAATTACATCCGGATAGAGGGTACCCTGAGCTAAATAATCAAATGGACCAAGACGTTGGGATTCTTCTTCAAAGACGCGAATGAATTCGTGACCGATGTGGCGACGCTTTTCTTCTGGGTCAGTGACACCAGCAAGGCGAGCCAAAAAGCGATCGCGAGCGTTCACATACTCTACTCGAATACAAAATTCTTCCTGAAATAGCTTCACTAACTGCTCTGGCTCGCCTTTGCGCATGAAGCCTTGGTCAATAAACATACAAGTTAGTTTATCCCCAATTGCGCGATGGAGTAAGAAGGCAAGGGTAGAGGAATCTACTCCACCAGACAAAGCCAACAGAACCCGTTTTTCCCCAACCTTGGCACGCACTTCTCGAATCGCTTCCTCAATAAAAGCAGCAGTGGTCCAAGTGGGTTCACACTCGCAGATGTTGTAAACAAAGTTACGGATTAGGGCAAGACCATCGGTTGAATGCACAACCTCTGGATGGAATTGCACGCCATAAAGTTTTTTATGATAGTTAGCGATGGTCGCACAAGGGGTATTCTGAGTATGGGCAAGGACTTCAAAGCCATCTGGCAAAGTCACACAGGAATCTCCGTGGCTCATCCACATGGTTGAGTGGTCTCGCACATTGCTCAGTAACTCAGTGGGGTGATCAATGAGTAAGGCGGCTTTACCATACTCAGCTTTCTTGGCTCTGGTAACTGTTCCGCCTAGTTGTTGCACCATCAACTGCATCCCATAGCAAACCCCTAGCACGGGTATACCGAGATTCCAAATTTCTGGGTCACATAGGGGGGCTCCATCGTCATAGACGGAATTGGGACCTCCAGAGAGAATGATGCCCTGGGGATGAAGCTGCTGTAGCTGTTGAGCTGTGGTCTGATAGGATAGCACCTCGGAGTAAACGTTAGTCTCGCGAATGCGACGAGCAATCAGTTCCGAGTATTGAGAGCCGAAGTCCAGAATCACAATCATCTGGCGATTCAACTGCTCTGCTAGAGAGGCTACAGCCAATGCCTCTTTCTGGTAAGATAGTTTGTTGGTCCTTAGGGTTACTGCTGTGTTCGTCATGTTTAGTTGTGTGAATGTACGAACAGGTCGCTGCCTAGGTGTGCTTCTGGGCAGCATAAATTGATTGCTATGAACAGATAGGTTGAAAGCTGATGGTTTCCGTAAATTAATCCTTCAACGCCCCAACACTTTGATGTGGATGGTAGCGCTGGCATTAACCAGTTAGTCTGAGTCGTAGACTCTCATCGACGATACAGAACTCAATCTGTTTACGGTTATTTCAGTTTCCACTCCCACACGCACTTCATAGACCTGCCTGGCAGTGGTATGTCTGTTGACAATCTCGTGACTTCTAGTCAGAAGATTTTTCAGGGTTTCAGTCTATATGTCCTGAAATGCGAAGTTTCAGCTGATAATCAGGTTAATTTATCATACATTGGGTTCGGCTACAAGATCCGCCCGCCAATATATTAAGATTTATAAAAATTTATCACAAATTTGAAATCAATGTCCAACCTGTGGGACTGGTAACAATAATTTTGCGTCCGCGATCGAACAATACAGAGCCCACCTGGATATGCTGCTCACTGTGTTTGCGGATGTAGTCAAAGCAGCGTTGGTCAATGGTCAATGCGATCGCATGATAAACCTGATTTACCCAATCAGTGCCCTGAGTCTGATCCCATTGACGCAGACAATTGAGAGCAGCTTCAGTGGTTTGACTGCCAAATACTTGCCTGATCAGTGGGGTTGGTACTCCTAACTGCGCACAGTGAGCGGTGAGTATTTCCAGTCGTCCATCAGCTAGGTGGTGGTGAGTATGAAAAATTCCTCCTGCCAGTTTAATTAACTTACCATGATAGCCAAATAACAAAAGTTCTGGCACCTGGGAGTATCCAGCTGCTACCAACAACGGTCCGAGCCAATTGGCTGTTTTAACCAGCCGCTCGGGATTAATCCCCAAGCCTCGCGCCAAATCTAAGCCATTTTCTCCGACACAGAACACTAGTGTTGTCGAATGTGAGGAGGCTTGCTCTTTTAGCAATTTGCTGGCTTTTGCTTTTAATTCCTCCTGGTAAGCAGCTAATTGACCAGGAGCACTCAGAGGCTGGGAAATGCCAGTAGTTCCTAGTAGGGAAAGTCCTTCTACTACACCAAAGGCAGAATTAGAAGTACGCTGTGCCAACTTCCGCCCTTCCGGCAAGATAATCGTCACCTGAATTTTCTCTGACGGTGCTAGCAGACAACTCAAGTTATGGTGCAATAGTTTCTCGGCATAAGCATAGATGGCTGGTTTGCCTCCGGCATTGATTTGTCGTCCAATTCCTTCACCCCCTAATAACTGTATCGATTCAGTTTGCTCCGAGGAACCCCATTCTACGACTGCCCAAATTGGGGTATTACGGGTAAGGTCAAGGTTATCACCAGGGTTAGAGTGAGTAATAGCTAGCGCTACCCCTTCTCGAATCCTAGCCACTTGCTCAATGGGAATGTCTACGGTTTCAGGAGGGTTAATTAAGTCCACTGAAACCGTTTCCAAGGGTTGGCCGTTGCGTAACTGATGGAGGGCGGCTATTGCTGAGGCACAGGCGAATACCGGTAAGGTATATCCAGATTGAGGTAGGGACATATCAATTGGTACTTACAACTATTTCTTTTCCTAAAATGTGAGTCCGTCAGCATATTCTAGGCATTACCCGGTGACTTTGGCTTCTGAGGTCAATCTTGCCGACCTATCCCTTGCGGCTAACTACCTACTCTAGTATCGACCTTCATCAGAGCAAATACAGAGGTTACTTCGTTCCTGATAACCATTGATTGGACTTTTAGGGCGGTACTGTTCACCGAGGATAGTATAGTGGAATCTCTAAAAGGAGTAGAACTTTTAGTCAAAATCCCATTGACTTTTGTCTGTGGCGATTGCTGCCTATTGCGCCACGTGAGCATGACGATGATTTAAACATACCTTCGGTGTGTACCCATGAGTCGAAGCCTGTTACTAACACCACATGATAGCTGGCAGTGCTTCACTACTTGACCCCGCTTTATCAGTAAGCAAGTTATGTCTTACTAATAGGGGTAAGGCTGTCACTCGGATTCCGCTCCGGCTGGGCTAACACCTGCATGGTTATCAAGTTGTAAGGGCTCATGTGTCAAGGGCAGCAAATCCCCCATACCCTGATCGGGTAAGGTTTCTAGCTAACGAATCGCACCTACTCCCTACTCCCTGTTCCCTTTGCTATCAGAAAATGTCGTGATTCATCTCACCGCTAAATCAAAGATTATAGCGGTGAGATGAATCACGACTAATAAATTAACAACGGGATAGCGTTACGGTTGAAAGTATTGGTGTATCTAATTCTACTCAGAATATCTGGTTTTGATAGAATCATGTTAAAATAGGCTAATGTTGACACTAACCTACGAGTACAAGCTAGTCCCGACAAAAGATCAGATCGCAATCATTGAAGAAATGTTAGCGGTCACAAGAAAGGTTTGGAATTATGCCTTAAGGGAGAGAAAGGACTGGTATAACAGTAGAAAGTGTTCGATAAATTCTTGTTCGTTACAGCAAGAATACATCATCCCAGCGAATGCACCTTATCCGGGATACAAAGAACAGTCAGCAGGTTTAACCAAGGCTAAAAAGTCTAACCCCGAACTGAAGCGTGTTAACGCACAAGTCCTACAACAAGTGCTTAAGACACTGGACAAAGCATTTACAAGCATGAAGAATCAGGGACATGGGTTCCCACGATTCAAAAATAAGTATCGAATGCGGTCTTTTGTCTTCCCTCAGTTTAAGGCTAATCCCGTAGTCAATGATTTGATTAAATTACCTCAAATTGGGATGGTCAAGATGCGATTATCACGACCAATACCTGAGGGGTTCAAAATCAAGCAAGTGAGAGTGGTTAGACGAGCCAGTGGTTATTTTGCAATGATTGCTTTGCAGAGTGACGTAAGTGTTCCTGATACACCAGTATGGGGGCATCCACTGGGGATTGATGTTGGGTTAGATAAGTTCTTAGCAACTTCTGATGGTGAGTTAATTGAACGTCCAAAGTTTTTAACAAAACTACACGGCGAGTTGAAATTACTGCAACGTAGACTGAAGTTAAAGAAATTGGGTTCAGCGAATCGACATAAACTCAATCATAAAATTGCTAGACTACATCAAAAAATCACAGATACCCGAAAAGACTTCCACTTTAAGTTAGCTGATCATTTGTGTGACCAAGCGGGCATGATATTTGTTGTTGGCGAAGCCTGTCCGAAGGACATAGACTTAGACTTTAGAACCTGGGCAAAAGGAATGCTGAGTAAGCATACTCTTGATGCAGGTTTTGGTCAGTTCTTCAATATTCTGGCTTGGGTGTGTTGGAAACGGGGTATATATTTTGGCAAGGTCGATTATAGGTATACGAGTCAAATTTGCCCCAATTGTGGGGCACATACAGGCAAGAAAGATTTATCTGAACGACTCCACAAATGCCCTGAATGTAGTTATGAAATTCACCGAGATGTTGCAGCCGCCCAAGTGATTTGTCAACGAGGTATCGCTGCGGTCGGGCAGACCGTGGAGGAAATTGACTGTGTAGGCGTTCTGTCAGGGGTTGGTAACAACCTAGATAAGTGCCGCAAAAGCAGTAAACCTAAGTCGTGAGGTTTAGGAATCCCTCGTTATAATCTCCGATTTAACGAGGGAGCATGTCAAAGTCCCAAGGGTTTGATATAAGGCTTGATTATGTATCCAACCTACAAAACCACTGTAGAGACAGTCTCCTTCAGGGCTAGCCACAAATACATGGTGTATTAGTAAAGGATTCTTCCAAGTCCGAATGGAAATGCCATTTTTAAATGTTATATAGGTCTTGGCTCGGTGAAAATCTCTACCATGACCATCAGTCATACCTGGGACTGAGTGTAATTGTTGAATTAAGCTAGTAATAAAGTCTCCTGGTGGAGGAGGTTGTGTGATAACTGGATTCGCCCAAAATTTCTGGATTTCTGCTGCGACTAAAGGATGATTTTTGAGAGCAGCATGATGCACATTAGGTAAACAAACGAATTGACTACGAGAAAACTTGGTTGTCTCTATTGTAATCGTGCCGTCGCTACCGTGATCACTATCACCAGCTATTACTAATGTGGGAATCACTGCGCCAATGGACTCTGCTAGTTGTCGGCGGTTGATACCTAAATCCTTTGCGATACCAATACCAATGCCCAAGGGGTCAATAATTCTAGCTACATCTGCACCACCAATAGGAGAACCAATCAACACTAAGGATTCTACTTGTGACCACCAGTCTCGGTGACGGCTGAGGAGTTCTAGCCAAATTAAGCCACCCATGGAATGACCAATAATTCGGATTGGTGTCTGGGGATAAGTGACAATGGTATCTAAGACAATGTGTTCGAGTTGGTTGATTAGGGGTTCTATCCAGAGCCAAGTTTTGAACCAACCGAGATCGGGAGTAATGATGGCAGTGCGGGATGTGGCTAAGGATTGGGCAAGGCGTGCCATCGCTTTAGAGTTATCCGCCCATCCGTGTTGTGCGTATAGAAGAAAATCTGGTTTGTCGGTCATTTCCCCTAAATCTGGAATACTGGTAGTTTCTTATCGATTTTAGGTAGGGGAGGACACCATGAGTAACCAATTGTGACACTCCCTTGAGGGACACAGAATAGGCTTTGCAAGAAAAGGAATGCACCCTAACAGTTGCAGTATCACTGGATTCTTGGAAAGAGATGCTGCATAGCATTAGCTACAAGGGCTGAGGGACATATTCCGGAATAGGTATAACCTATTAAGCAGGTACACAAAATTAATTACACATTTTCCAAAACTCAAAGCCTTGCAGGGTAAAGGTTACAGAGATTTGGAGTAGGCGATTAATTCTGTGTAAGTGCTTACTCGAGTTCCCAACACTGAAAGCCCCGCGTCTAAAGACCGGGGATGAAAGTGACTAGCGACTAAAGTCGCGTAGAAGAGAATCTTGATTGATACTTGAAAGTTTTATACGATTCTGTTAGTATAAATATATATCGAAAGAGGTCGAGATTCGTTCGGGTAGCGTGACCGTTCGGGTAGCGTGACCGAAGGTCAAGGTCAAGGTCAATGATTATACTAGAGTTTAAAGCGAAAGGTAAAGAGTCCCAATATTCAGCAATAGACGAGGCGCTCCGGACGGTTAAATTCATTCGTAATAGCTGCATTCGTCTATGGTTAGACAATAAAGGGACAGGGAAAAGTGACTTTAGTAGGTATTCTAAAATCCTGGCTAAAGAGTTTCCCTTTGCTAATGAATTGAACTCTACTGCCCGTCAGGCTGCCTCTGAGAGGGCATGGTCATCGATTGTTCGCTTCTACGATAATTGCAAGAAAAAAGTCCCAGGTAAAAAGGGTTTTCCCAAGTTCCAAAAACATGCTCGGTCTGTCGAATATAAGAAGTCAGGATGGAAATTATCCCCTGACAAGAAATCAATAACGTTCACGGACAAGAAGGGGATCGGAAAGCTTAAGCTCAAAGGTACCTGGGATTTATGGCGCTTCGACAAAAAGCAAATCAACCGAGTTCGGATAGTTAAGCGAGCTGATGGGTACTACGTTCAATTTTGCGTTGCAGTTAACGTAAAAGAGGAAATAGAGTACACAGGTGAGATGATTGGGCTGGATGTAGGACTTAAAGAGTTCTATACAGATTCCAATGGTCACTCCGAACCAAATCCCCGATTTTATAGAAAAGGGGAGAAACGCTTAAAGTTTTATCAACGTCGAGTTTCTCGAAAAAAGAAAGGCTCATCCAATCGCAGGAAAGCGGTTAACAGATTAGGCAGGCAGCACCTTAAAATAAGTAGGCAACGTGAAGAACATGCTAAGAGACTGGCACGTTGCGTAATCCGGTCTAACGACCTGGTCGCCTACGAAGATTTAAGAGTTAAAAACCTGGTTAAAAACCACTGCCTTGCTAAGTCTATTAATGACGCTGGTTGGTATCAATTCAGGAAATGGTTGGAGCACTTTGGGACTAAGTTAGGCAGGGTAACTGTCGCAGTAAACCCCGCCTATACCAGTCAAAACTGCTCTGAGTGTGGCGAAACTGTCAAGAAATCCTTATCTACTAGAACTCATGCCTGTAAATGTGGGTGTGAACTTGACAGAGACCATAATGCCGCTATCAATATCCGAAATCGAGCCATAAGTACGACGGGGCACGTCGGAACTTGGGTCATAGACCCGAAGGCTTCAGGAGATCTGACCTCTACTGTTCTTGGTTCCGGCCAGGTTCAGCAAGTCGGGTCGTTGATTGAAGAATCCCCGCGCCTTTAGGCCGGGGAGTGTCAACAAAACCCTTTGAAACCCCATGATCCGGTGCAATATATGAATACTGTAGACTATCTCCGGATTAGCTTGATTGACCGCTGCAACTTCCGTTGTCAGTACTGTATGCCTCAAGGAGCAGAGCTTGACTATATCCTACGGCAAGAATTACTCACTGATCAAGAACTGCTGACTCTGGTCAAGGAGGTGTTTATCCCGGTCGGATTTAGAAAGTTTCGCCTCACGGGAGGTGAACCCCTATTGCGTCCAGGTGTAGTGGAGTTAGTCAGAGCGATCGCATCTTTACCGGAAACACAAGATTTAGCGATGACTACCAATGCCTTTTTACTGGCTGGTATGGCAAAGGAACTCTACCAGGCGGGTTTACGGCGGATTAATATTAGTCTGGACTCCCTCAATCGAGAGACATTTGACAAAATTATCGGCAATCGGGGACGTTCGCGCTGGGAACAGACTTGGGAAGGGATAAAAGCTGCCCATCAGGTTGGATTTGACCCGTTAAAGCTGAATGTGGTGGTAATTCCAGGAGTTAATGACCAGGAAGTGCTGGATTTAGCTGCTCTAACCATTCACCGCTCCTGGCACGTTAGATTTATCGAGTTTATGCCCATCGGGAACTCCCAGCTATTTGGTCAGCGGGCGTGGGTACCTTCGGAAGAATTACGGCAACGGATTCACTTACGCTGGGGTTTGATAGAATCCAGTGTCCGGGGTAATGGCCCAGCTGATGTGTTCCAGATTCCTGGTGCCAAGGGCACCCTGGGATTTATTAGTCAGATGTCAGAATGTTTTTGCGATCGCTGCAATCGGATGCGTCTATCTGCTGATGGTTGGCTGCGTCCCTGCCTACTTAATGAACAAGGTCAAGTTGACTTAAAAACTGCTCTACGCAGCGGCGTTGATACCGCTGACTTAAGAGAGCAGGTCAGACAGTTGCTGATGATTAAACCAGAAATCAATTTCAAGGAGAGAGACTCTGGTATCGATGGTTCATATACAAGGACGATGTCACAAATCGGCGGATAGTTTTTTAGGTTGCAGGTTAGCAGGTTAGCAGGTTGAAGGTTAGTCAAGTTGAAGGTTGAAGGTTAGTCAAGTTGAAGGTTGAAGGTTAGTCAAGTTGAAGGTTGCAGGTTAGTCAGGTTGAAGGTTGCAGGTTAGTCAGGTTGAAGGTTCCAGGTTACAGGTTAGCAGGTTAGCAGGTTACAGGTTACAGGTTAGCAGGTTCCAGGTTATAACCTTCAACCTACCCTACAGGAACGCCACAGGCGAACAACCTGTTAACTTTCAACCGTTGTCAACCTTCAACCTGTTAACTTTCAACCGTTGTCAACCTTCAACCTGTTAACTTTCAACCGTTGTCAACCTTCAACCTGTTAACTTTCAACCGTTGTCAACCTTCAACTCGGGTTAGACTTTCCTGGAGTAGTACTCAACCACCAGTAGCTCGTTAATTTGTAATGCCACCCATTCCCGATCAATAATCCCATTCACCTTCCCGGTGAAGGTGTTCTTATCAAACTCTAAATGGCTAGGAAGGTTTGCTAAGCCAGGAAATTCCAAGTTACGTTCTACTAGACGGCGGGATTGATCACGGTTTCTAACCGCAATCACATCGCCAGGGCGACACTGATAGCTAGGAATATTGACTACTGTACCATTTACTGTAACATGACCGTGACTCACGAGCTGACGAGCCGCTGGGATGGTACCTCCCATACCCATGCGGAAGACTGTGTTATCCAGTCGCATTTCTAGCAGTTGCAGCAAAGCTTGTCCAGTGGAACCGGTGGCTCGACGAGCTTTACGGACATAGCGAATTAACTGCTTTTCAGTCACTCCGTAGTTATAGCGCAGTTTCTGCTTTTCTTCGAGACGGATCGCATATTCTGAGCGTTTCCGACGGTTTTGACCATGTTGACCTGGGGGATAGGCACGGCGCGGCGTTTTACGACTTAAACCGGGCAAATCACCCAGACGGCGAACGACCCGCAGACGCGGGCCTCTATATCGAGCCATATAACTTCCTCTTTACTATTTTGTGTACTATCTTGACTAAAGATTTCCCAAAACTATTATCATACAATTTATTAGGGCCGTGGGCATAAGGAAATTGCCATGGGGAAGATTCCGGGCAGGTGTTAGCTCAATAGCCCTATCTACGGGAATTTCCATAGTGCAAACCACCTGAGAAGGTCAGCTATCAGCATTCAGCTATCAGCATTCAGCATTCAGCGATTGGCCTGTGGCCACGGTACTGTTCGCGCAGCGTGCGCGTAGCGCAATCGGTGCTTTTAGGTGCGACCCGTGGCGAATTTAATAATTAGATGCGGAAAGCGCACCTTTGAATAAAATAAGCTGACCGCTCAATGATTATGACACAACTACCATAAATAATCACTTCTAGGGTTATATCATGTCCGGATAATTAGTGATAAAAAACCATCTCCGATTAAACCTTATTCCTTTACTTGTGCCACATGCCTTCGATTGGGCCAAGGGTGTAAGTATTCAACCGGACATGATATTAGTGACCCAGGACGTAAGTAAAAATCAGCGGAGCTACAATTGATGCATCCGATTCAATCACGTAACTAGGGGTGTCCGTATCAAGTTTGCCCCAACTAATCTTTTCACTAGGTAGTGCGCCACTGTAGGAACCGTATGAGGTGGTACAATCGCTAATTTGGGCGAAGTAACTCCACAACTTACAGTCTTCCTTGAGATCCTGGTGGATCAGTGGCACAACGCAGATGGGAAAATCTCCAGCAATTCCACCCCCAATTTGAAAGAACCCCATGGAAAAATCTCTAGTATTTTCCTGATACCAATTCACAAGAAATACCATCAGCTCCAGACCGCTCCGCACAACATTCAAGCGACTGATATTGCCTTTGATAACTTCAGAAACAAAGGAATTTCCCAGAGTTGAATCCTCCCATCCAGGAACAAAAATAGGAATTTGTTTCTGCCATGCTGCCATCACCCATGAGTCACAAGGATCAATTTCATAAGAGTCTTTAAGCTCTTGACTTTCAATAAGTTGATAAATGAACTCGTATGGGAAAAAGCTTTTGCCAGATTGATCAGCTGCTTGCCACAGTTTCACCATATGCCGATCAATTTTCCTCATCGCTTCTTCTTCAGGGATACAGGTATCAGTAACTCGATTCATACCGGACTCAAAAAGAACCTTTTCCTCTTCTGGTTTCAGTGAACGATAATCCGGTACTCTCTTATATTGAGAGTGGGCAACCAGATTGAAGATATCCTCTTCAAGATTCGCTCCGGTACAGCAAATGGCATGTACCTTGTCTTGGCGAATCATTTCAGCCAGAGAGATACCCAGCTCTCCTGTACTCATGGCACCAGCCATAGTCAGAAACATTTTATTACCAGATTCCAGGTGTTTCACCCATCCTTCAGCCGCCTCAACACACACAGCTGCATTAAAGTGTCGAAAATTTCTCTTCATGAACTCTCGAATCATAGTTTTTCCTCCAATAGTGGGTCTTACAGTTGAGTACTTTACAGAACTATAGATAAACGTTTTAGAAACAGCAGAATCACCCATTGATAAAATGGTAAAAAAACGGAAGCAGCAGTTAGTTAACAGCCTTGATTAAAAACCTGCTAGTGCGAACTTGAACTCTCCCTCAGTTAAAGCAGGAAGAAAACAAGCTAGGAGATCAAGTCTTCATATAATTTAAAACATAGTACCGTTGGCTCCGGAGCAAAACTCCCAGGGCTGACTTTGACTATACTTAAGCCTTGATGCAGTCTCTCAGGGGGAAGCAGCTAGGGTTTTTTTCACCACCAAACACTGCTATAAAATCCTGATCTAGTAAACTAGCTTTTGACGTTTATGATTCCTCGCCACAAATTTCGTAGACAAGGAAAATAACGCCCCTAAGTTGTTTTTATCCCCGCCGCTTGTACACAAGGGGTTTCAACTGCGTTTGAGATCAAGAAATGCCTGATCACCAGCAACGGTTCTCTATTTGGTGTTGTTTTTAACAATTATCACAATCTCTTATTGTATATCAATCCGGTAACACCTGTCTTGAAGGTCACTGGTGGAGCGGACAGGGAAATAAGTGACCTCCCTCATCTGGCGTTGCTTTTGTTGTAGGATGATTGAAGGGAATGGACAGCTAGTAAGTGTTTTGCTATGGTTAGTCTAAAATCTAGAGTAGAATCGGCTGTGGGTTTGAGGCACTGATTGCCTGTTCATCCACTACTCCTACCTCAGTCCTGATACAATTAACGCCATGACAGACTTGATTAGTGAAATTTTAAGTAAAGTAGGGTCAGTTGCTCCTCAAGTACCGCCATACTTTGAGTCCCTAGAAACCTACGCTGTTAAGAAAGTTTCCGATGCTGACACTATTGATGTGATTGATGCCTCCGGAGAAGACATTACAGTGCGGTTCGTTTACATTGATGCACCAGAAACTCCTAAGGGGTGGGGTTACAAAAAACTTGAGGATAAAAATCAGGACAATGCGTTCTATCAAAGTCAATTTAAGTGGGGCAACGAAGGGAAAGACTGGGTCAAACAGTTGGTAGAAGAAAACAGGAATAAAGTTAAATTGAGAATTACCGACATCGACACTCGCTACAATCGTAGAATTGGCGAAGTTTACTTATTGGATGGCACGTTTATTCAGCATAGTTTAGTAAAAGAAGGATTAGCACTGATTTATTACGATTATTTTAGTAAGTGCCCTCGTGAGATGGCTATTTCCCTTCTGTTGGCAGAGGCAGATGCGGAACGCCAAGGAAAAGGGTTATGGCAAGAACCGAAGTCCGGATTTATCGAGCCTTGGTTGTTTCGTCCCCTTAAGAAAAAGCAAAAAGCCCTACTTGCAGACCCAGATGAATATCAGCAGCTTACAGAAAAAATTCAAACCCTCTGTGAAGACCTAGAAGCTGGAAATCTTACTAAAGATCAGTTTGAGGATACCTTTAAGCAGACGCTGAAGTAATATAGCAGTTCTCAATTGGTTGAGGTACTTTTGTTCTGGGTTTTAGGGAGTAGGGAGTAGGAAGTAGGGAGTAGGGTTAAGAACATTGAATGTAGGTCATATAGCCATTGGCAGATAAGTTAATTAATAAAATTGGACAAAAAAGATACAGTCCACTTATATATTGGCAATAATCAATACTTAGGTTGAATGCCAACTGCTCTATTCCCTATTCCCTATTCCCTATTCCCTATTCCCTATTCCCTATTCCGAAGTTACCTAAAAACTTTTATATCCAAAATATTAGCATAATTAAGGGCAAAAAAAGGATTAACTTAGAAACCGCTCCAGCTCCAGATGTAGTATAAATTGATATTACCAGTAGTTCTATGAACCGTTTGGCAGTATAGCACTACGCATTAAGATTAGGACATTTATAAACTCCGAAACCTAGTCCTAGCTTACTTTTGAATTCTGACTTCTCACTTCTGACGCTAAGCGTAGCGCTATATATGCCGAGTTAGGGGTTTCAGAAGTTTGGCATTATGATGGTGAATCTTTTGAGATTTATCAGTTACGAGATCGAGAATATAGTCAATAAAGTTTGGCTTTTCCTGGTTTACCTATAGGGGAAATTGAGGGATTTTTAGCAGAGGTGGACACCAAAGATTATTTGCAGTTGGTAGCAGAATTTCGGAATTGGGTGAGGAAGGGTTAAACTCGTCTAAATTCTCAACATCCCCTTTGAGATCAGAAGATGTTGAGGAACGTTTCTAAAGCATTAGATTGCAGAGTCTAAGCAACCGTGCCAGTAATAGAGTATTGTCCTAAGCTGCCGTAATCACTGTATCCGGTAGCTAAGTTTCCTTGACCCGTACCATCAATGCTTAGATAATACTGCCCTGGACTGAGATCAAGATTAAAGCTAGCGGACAGAGAACCGATGGGATTAGAAGAGCTAATCAGTTGACCGGAAGCATTATATAGCTTAGCCAGAATGTCTAAATTAGGTCCTCGCTCAAAAGGCTTAATATCTAGGGCTATGTTGCCCGTTGTTGAATTGAACTCAAACCAGTCAATGTCGTTATTTTTTTCAATGATGCCATAATTTTCCACCTGACCATCATTGATCGATAGCGCTGCTGCACTGGTTAGCTGGTTACTATAATCGTCCCGGCGATAGCCAAAACCATTTTGCCCAGTGATGATGTCTAGGTCATCTTCTTGGTTGCTGGCACCGGTATACTCACCTTTGCTCCATTGACTGAGATTTCGATCGTTGCCCTCTCCCATAATAGGAGCCCACCCGGTTTCGACACTGCCATTGCCATGACCATAGTAGTAGTCGTTGGTGGAATCACCCTCATGAGACAAACCCAAGGTATGACCTACCTCATGGCTAATAGCTTCAGCCACCGATTTCTCACTGCCTCCAGCGCGATTCTCTGAAAAAATAAAGGCGGGGGTATCACTGTCCCAGTTGAATGAATCCATATAAGCCAAACCACCGGTACCTTTTTGATACCAGGAACCATCTCCCCCAATGACAACGCGAATGCCCCATTGGGAATCACTACCGCTGGTTTTTTTGAGTTGGTCATCGGAAGGTTGGGCAGTAGTCACATTCACATCAAAGGGACTAAAGTCTTCTGCCACCCGTTGCCAAATGCGCCAAATAGTCTCTCTCTCAGCAGTGGAGAAATTGGAAGTATTCCCATCCGTGTCATAGGCAGGGGTCACAATGGAACTCCCGAAGTTCTTGTTCCATGAGGTACCTGTGGTAGTATGACCATCAAAGTCAAGGTAGATAATGTGGTCTGCCTCTAAGTTACTGTTGAGGGAAAAGACTTGGTTCGGGCTCAAGGGCTGATAGGTATTTGGTTTGCTAGTTCCAGACAACTCTAAATTATAGGAAACAATTCCATTGCTACTAGGAGCGTAGCGTTTTACCTGGGCAAAGTAAGTGCCACTGGTAGCACTGTAGTTGATAACATCGTTAGCATTGCCACCCTGTAAAGAGCTAGCCACTTGTTGGTCGCCCAAGTCAAAGATGCCATTGTTGTTAGTGTCCCGGTAGAGTCTGAGGTTAGCATCATCTCCCGCACTGATATTGTGTAGATTTAGGTTAATTTGACGGTTGTTTGAGACCCTAAACTTAAACACATCAGTGGCGTCTGAGGTAGTGAGTGTGTACCGATTGCGGCTGATGGGATTGCCGCTGAAAGTGCCTAAATTGAAAGTACCCATGATTAACTACTTGTTTCTTTTCTGTGAAAAGCACTGTAAATTAGCCCAAAAACTGGATTTTACTGGCGCTTTCCTACATCTACAGGGTAATAAACCACACCTAGTTTTTTAAGATTTGTAAGCAAAGTTTATCAGCTCTTAATTTTGAACGAAATTAGCTGAATTATCACAGCGGTCAGAGCTGATTGGTAAAAGAAGCTATAACCATGGCGCTGAAAGGCTTTCAATAATTCGGGCGCTTGTGCACGCCCTGTTCCCGGAAATCCATGTCTGTCAAAGGATTTGAGCTCTTTATATTTACTTTATAAATTAGCTCTGCTGGATTACTCTAAATTCTCAACATCCCCTTTGAGTCCGGAAAATGTTGAGGCAATGTTGAGGAAAGTTTCTAAGCCTAGTCGCTCTAAAGCCCAACGGTCAACTCTCCTACTATAGCTATAGTGGTCTACCGGATCCTAACAACTTTCATAATCAGGGTGCGGAAAAGGTTATTTAAAACGGTTGGAATCAATACCATAATATCTTCTATGGTCAGCCAGGTTTATAGCTTATAATCCCCTCTTTCAAATAGTTTTAAATCATAATTATTACTTTTCAATTGTTCAATAAAAGTAGATCCTTGAGTTTCAGTAAGTTCATGTAGGGTGGGCAGTGCACCAGACAGATCAGATCAGCTGTTAATAGGCTTGATAGGCACTGCCCACCTAGGATTCATGACTGTGAAGTTTGAACTTTGAAGTTTGAAGTTTGAACTTTCAACTTTCAACTTTCAACTTTCAACAAACGTTCAGACTGCCATGCCCCGTTCCACAGCGGGTCGCTGCTGCATTGTCTCGACCCAGCGTTTGAGGTGGGGATGGTTATCTAGGGTGACTCCCAAATAGTCATAGGCAGCTACCCAAGGATAGGTAGCTATGTCGGCAATGGAGTAATCTCCAACAATGAATTCTTGTTTTGCTAATTGCTGATCTAAGACACCAAACAGACGTAGGGTTTCTTTTTCATAGCGATCGATAGCATAGGGAATCTGTTCTGGAGCAAAGCGTCGGAAGTGACTCAGTTGACCAAACATTGGTCCAACGCTTGCCATCTGGAACATCAACCATTCAATCACTTGTATTCTTGCTGCTGTATCGGTTGGCAACAACTTGCCTGTCTTTTCTGCTAAATAAATTAGGATTGCTCCTGACTCGAAAACTTTTATACCAGTATCCTGGTCAATGATAGCAGGAATTTTACTATTGGGATTGATTGCTACATATTCGGGAGTAAACTGTTCTCCCTTTGCTATGTTAATTGTGTGAACGGTGTAGGGAAGTCCTACTTCTTCGAGCATGATAGCAGGTTTGCGTCCGTTAGGCGTGGAAAAGGTATATAGATCAATCATGATTATTTTATAGGAACTCTCAATTGGGTGATGGACTTTATTTCTGGATTTTAGGGAGTAGGGAGTAGGGAGTAGGGAGTAGTGGTAATAAATTAAATTTACCTGATAAGTATGCTCAACAGTATGAGCAACGCGCTGATCTAAATTCCTCCCTGAATTTCTCCCTGATTTTATCTAAGTGCGTGCCACAATTTTTGACTCTATAAAGGTAATTTGTAATGGGCAATTAGCTATTACCAATAAAGTTTTCCCGATTACCCATTACCGATTACCCATTATCCGAGAATCGTTATCACATCCTTAAACATAAATGAGATTAGTTAGGGCATTAATTTTGTCAACTAGAGTCGGTTTACGCACAAGACCTTCCAACCGCTCAACTACTTTACCTTGGTTGAATAAAAATAGGGAAGGAATTGCTTCAATGTGATAGTGGCTGGCTAGTTGTTCGTAGTCATCAACATTTAATTTGCCTACTTTGACAACCCCATCAAATTCTGTGGCTAATTCAGTGACGATTGGATTCATTACCCGACAAGGTCCACACCATGGTGCCCAAAAATCTACTATGACTGGAATGGAACTGTTGAGGATTTCGGTTTCAAAGTTATCGTCATTTAGGGTAATATATTTGGCTGTTTCTGACATAGTTTAATTCCTCCTAAACTAGGAATGATTGTTGAGTGTTGACTGACAGTTATCAGCTATCAGCGCGTCGCGTATCAGCTTAAGCGCTACGCCCACGCTACTTGAGGTGCTATCAGCTATCAGCTTAAGCGCTACGCCCACGCTACTTGAGGTGCTATCAGCTATCAGCTATGAGTCATTGACCGTAGGCCAGGCTAATTGAGGTGCTACTTGAGGTGCTAATGCGCTACGCCCACGCTACTTGAGGTGCTTTTGAATAAAACAGGTAAGCATTGGTTTAATCTGAGTTACTTGAGCTTTTAGCTGACGGCTGACGGCTGACGGCTTAATGCTTACGATTTTTATTGAGCTACTTATACCGCTACAGCCAGGGTTTGTAATGCGCTGACAATCTCTTCTGGGTCAAGTCGCTTGGTGTAATCTAGGTCAACTAAGGCATGGGTGATGGTTCCATCGGGATTAATTACATAGGTGGCGGCAATGGGTAATTCAAAGGTTTCATCACCGTTGTGGGCAGGTAAATCAATGCCAAAGTTTTGGTAAACTGGTCGGAGTTCTTCTGGTACGGTAAAGACTAGACCAAACTCTTTGGCAATCTTATTCCCAACATCGCTTAGTACTTCAAAGGTTAGGTGGTTTTTCTCTGTAGTGGACAGGGAATTATCGGGAGTTTGAGGGGAAATAGCGACTAGGGTTGCACCTAATTTCTGAATTTCTGGTAAGAATTGCTGCAATGCTCGTAATTCTAAGTTGCAGTAAGGACACCACTGACCCCGGTAGAAGGAAATTACTACGGCTCCGGTGGCTAGTAGGTCTTGCAATTCTACCAGTTTACCTACAGCATTAGGCAGGGTAAAGTTAGGGGATTTGTCGCCAACATTGAGGCTATTGTCTACAATGCCAGAATTAGCGAGGTCTTCTCCTGCTTTTGCCATGATGAGTTTGGCTTCTTCTGGTTGCTGAGCGCGAAGCTGGGTATTTAGGTTAATCAAGTCTTGGCTTAAGGTCATGATTTACTCCTAGTTAGGTTATATTTGAACAATCGTTCCAATTAAGAGCAAAAAAAATTACTCTGTCAATTTACTGTCTCAATTTACTCTGTCAATCGAGAACGGAAAGTATGACCTTGACAATAGCTCTTAGGGTTTCTGGGTCTGGGTTGACTTTGGAGATAACCCGCAACCCTTGTATACTACTGGTGAAATATTGGGCTAATGCCTGAAGGTCATGGTTGGTTGTGATTTCCCCTTGCTCCCTTGCTGTGGATAAGGCTTTTTTAAAGGCGTTTTCCACTGAGCGCAGATTAGCAGCAATCCGGGATTTAGTCTGTGGATCGTGGGGACACAGTTCAACAGCGGTGTTGGTGAGCAAGCAGCCTCGATGGTCTTTATCGTCTACAGCCCCTTCGATCAGGTTGTAGAAAAAGTCGATAATGGCTTGCTTTGAGGCTGTGGGTGCTTCTAGGGATGCGATCGCATTTTTTACACAGGTATCATTGTAATGAGCGATCGCAGCCATGAATAGGGAACGTTTGTCACCAAAGGTGTCGTATAGACTGCCTCGGTTAATCCCCATGCTTTTGACCAAGTCCTGCATTGAGGTTCCTTCATAGCCATAAAGCCAAAAGGTTTCCATGGCTTTTTCTAGAACATCTTCTGGGTCAAAGGTTTTGTGCCTTGCCATCACCTTTGCTTAACTCGTATCTTTACTATAACAATTCTGGAACGATTGGTCAAGTAATCCAGTTGCTTCGCTGACACTGCTGGGATTTGCAGTAACTATAAGTATGTCATAAATAAATGTAATAATTTGGATGTCAGTGCAGGAGTGGACTATTGAATAACGCAGGTCTCCCGGGCGAACCAGCAAACCTTTCAGAGGTAACAGAGGTAACAGTAGATGATATTCCCGAGGCAGTAAGGGATAGACAAGATATAAAACCCCGGTCTCGTTGGCAGGTCACCTTACTAATTATTGGACTATTAGCAATAGGAGGAATCGCCTTTAGCCTGATTCCAATGGAACCAACTCCTGAAGCTCAGTCCAATCTTACCCCGTCGGGTAAAGCAACATCGACTCAAAGTCAGACAGAAGCTAGTTCACAGGGGAATAATGCTGATAACATTCTGGGACACTTACCCTACTCTGAAGTGCTAAGCTCACAACTGCAACCAATTACCCGTGATGGTCGGATTAAATTGGAGGCTGCTGCAGCTCGGAAATACAAAGCAATGGCAGCAGCAGCAAGAAGACAGGGGGTAATCCTAGTGCCAATTTCGGGTTTCCGTTCTGTGGACCAGCAAAAGTACCTGTTTTTTCAAGTAAAGGAACAGCGAGGACAGGTAGCTAGTAAACGGGCTGAAGTAAGTGCTCCCCCTGGCTACAGTGAGCATCACACTGGTTATGCGATCGATATTGGGGATGCCATGGCACCAGCTACCAACCTGAATCCTGAGTTTGAGAATACGGCAGCTTTTAAGTGGTTGGAAAAGAATGCGGCTTTCTACAGCTTTGAGTTGTCTTTTCCTAGAGACAATCCCCAAGGAATTAGTTATGAGCCTTGGCACTGGAGGTTTGTGGGCGATACCAAGAGCTTGGAAACGTTCTACAAAGGTAAGAAACCTACTCCTGCTCCTTCTCCTCCATCGGAAACACCAAAATTTGAGGACGAAGTATGAAGGTTTTCTGTCAGAATGCAGAATGTGTAATTATAAATTATTAATTGAAAATTCAAAAATGTAGAATTAAAAATTCTGAATTATACATCCTAAATTATTAATTAAAAAAGGTTGTTCGCCAAGGCATTACCGTAGGGTAAGTTATCTGTTTTAACGCCATGGACGGAGTCCCGCTTTCAGCGAACGCTTGGCCTTTTGGCCAAGGTTGAAATATGAAGTATGAAAGGCTTCGATACTTGTAACCACAGTAAAAGTTGCAATTAATAATTAAAAATTTATATCATATTTATATAAAGATTATATAAAAAAAATGTTCATAAATAGCATGTAATCTTCCTAATATTTATCGCTTTCCTGTTCGCTGTTCGCTGTTCCCTGTTCGCTGTTCGCTGTTCGCTGTTCCCTGTTCGCTGTTCGCTGTTCCCTGTTCGCTGTTCCCTATTACCTACTATTTACAATTGTTCAAACAAACATGATATAACTAACAATGAAGTAACAAGTAACCAAGAACAAATGCAACAAATTGCGCTGAATTTAATTGCTATTGGTGTTTTTGGCATGACCCTTTCGGTTTTGCTAGGACCACTGTTGAATATTTCTCCGGCAATCCCTGCGGTAACTACTTTTGGTGTCTTGAGTCTTGTTACCCTAGATGGCTTCAGCTTCCAAGGGAAAGGGTTAACGCTGCTGTTAGATGTATTGGCGAGTAACAATCCTGAACATCGCGGACGCATAATTCGCCATGAAGCGGGTCATTTTCTGGTGGCTTACTTACTTGGTATTCCAATCACTGGTTATACCTTAAGTGCTTGGGAAGCTTTGAAGCAGGGACAACTGGGTAATGGTGGTGTGACCTTTGATACTGAAGCACTATCCGCTAAGGCTTCTAGTATTCGGGAAATGCGATTAACCTTAGATCGATTTTGCACGGTTTGGATGGCAGGCATTGCTGCGGAAACTATAGTCTATGAGAATGTTGAGGGAGGAGCTGAAGACTGCGACAAACTCCGAGAGGCTTTGGAAGGGTTAGGTTTTTCTGGTAGTGAGTACTCAGTGAAAGCACGATGGGCTGAGCGTCAAGCGACTAGTATGATTACTGAACACTGGGAATCTTATGAAGCACTGGTGGCTGCTATGGAAAAACGGGCATCTGTGACAGAGTGCTGTGAGGTGATTCAGTAACTATAGCGCTTTGGTTAGGGAGTCGGGAGTCGGGAGTCGGGAGTCGGGAATCGGGAAAGAGAAGGAGGTGTGGTAGGTGATCGGAGGTGTGAAGAGAGGGAATTATTATTATAGTTATGAAGGTTTTTCAAAGATACTTAGCACAACGGGTCCGAGGAGATGGTAATGCCCTAAACATGACAAACCGGCTATCTGGCCAAATTCTTCCCGTTGCTGTGGGCTATAGAAACGAATCTGGTTAGGGGAAATTGGTAAAGATTTTTTTCGCTTTCTAACAGTATAATCTACTAGGTAATAATGTCCTTTGGGTTCCAATACCCGACTAACTTCTAAGAAAACTTGTTGAGGATTTAGGTAGTGTAAAAAGCTGATGGTATTAAATACTGCTTCAAATTCTTTGTCAGCAAAGGGTAGAAATTCAGCATTGCCTTTTCTTTGACATCTCCCCCGGCTGAAGCACGGGGGATTCTACAAGGTTGCTACGCAGCAGGGTGAACCCGTGCTGCTTCGCTTCTTGTTCGGTATGATTTTTTTAGAGAGTTAAAAAGATCGTACCGATGTGGGAGTGTCAAGCTCCCGCTACCCACCTTGGCCAGATCAAGACCTAACTGTGTGGCTACTTTTCGCGCGATATTTGCCGCTCCGTTAGTATCTGCGTTAATCAGATATCCCTTGGCTGTTTCATACAAACCACGTCTTACCCGTTTTCCTGAGGGCTTCCATCCTTTGGGTTTTTCACCATGTTTCGGTAATGGATCCTCGTCTAAGTAAGACGCTTTACTGGTATAAGATTCTTCAGTGATTGTTAGCTTGATGCCATACTCGGGGCAAAGTTGCTTCAACCTCTCTATCAATCTTTTGGTGGGAATTGCAACAAAGATTTGATTGCTTCGTCGCCCAATGTTGATTGAATCTTTTTGCCGCTCATTCCAGCCAAAAATGATATTACCAACTCTATCATTTAAGCACCGATTAATAATAAATCTGGCCGCCTTGTTGATTGCATCGCGCATTTGATTATTACGCTTTCTTTGAACCCGATCGAGGTTAGCGTCCCAGAAAAATTCAGGCTTTCCGGTCTTGTACTTTGCTACCAAGCGGGCGTACCCTTGATTCATCGACTTGAGTTTACGACCGTCGATTATGAGACTTTTGCCCTGAGTAGAGACGCCGGTGAGCCAGTTGTCGCCCCCATGGTCGAAGCTCCAAGCCTGCGAATAATCAAGATTAGGATTGTGTTCGTACGACTGCCTCCCATCGTCAATAACCCAATCGAGCCAAAGCTGCCCTAGGTAGGGGCGAATAGTTACCTCTTTGACCCAGTCGGGATCTATAAATTCTGGCGGTTCCAATGTTATCTCGCAGAGTAACTCGGGTTTAGACTCTTTGCTAACCGATGGATAGAACAGCCCTTTTTTGTAAGTTAATGCTTGCTTTGGAAAAGTAACAGCAGCTAAGCCACCTTTTTGGCGATATCTAGGAAGCCTTGGCCTGTCAACTTCGCCTTTATAATATTGCCTAACTAATTGGTTGTAACTAGTCATCGACTCCCCTACAGACTTCAACGTTTGTTGAGCTGACTGGGCAGCCATAGCCTTATAATGAGGACTCATCTTAAGAGCCTTGTCTAATTCAGGATATTTAACTGCGCATCTGTAGGTCTTCCAACCAAACTTAAGGACGTCATCACGCCAGTAAGTCGTATAGCCCTCAGGTTGTTCACGTAACCAACTATAGTGTTTTTGCTTGGCGTAATATATCGCACAATTGATTAGGCTATTGGCCTGTTCGCATTGAAACACCCAGAAAGCATTTTCTTCATCTGTAAATGTCCCCTTAACTGGGATTGTTCTATACATGTTACTATCACCTAATTGCTCCTATTATAGCTTAATTGAATTGAATGGATACGGCGGGGTAAACCCCGTCGCGTCCGTTTCATCCCCGGTCTTTAGACGCAGGGTTCTCACGTTCCCGGATTTTTTGATAGATTATTCGCTGCCGATGCTGGTTTTTTTGTCGGGCTTGAGCGAGCATTTTAGTAGATAAATCTACCCCAGTGCCTCGAAGATTGGGAAACTCTTGAGCAAGACGATTCAGTAAACGACCTGTGCCACAGCCAAGATCTAATACATTGGGCTGATTTGTGAGTTCTACAAACTCTAACAGCCGTTTATGGAGTGCTTGGTAAAATACTGTGGTGAACAGGATGTCATAGTTTGGTGCCCACAGATCAAAGAACTTTTCTTTGATGCTAAAAAAATTACTACTCATTATGACGTTTAAATATTGTTCGCTTTTGATTTTCGGTGTAGGGTAGCTTGAATAGTTAAATGGTAGAGGAGGGAGCAAATTTAATGATTAATCCAAAAATTAATCTTGAGTAAGTTGAAAATTTACCCCCTCGTAAATATCTTGAAAAGAAACGCTTAACTCTAAGGAGTTAAGAGAAATAACGGAATTTTCTGATTCATACTCAGTGAACTGCCATTGATTGGTAGCAGTTTTATTATATTGCAGTAGACGATACTCACTTTGTTCGATTAGAATATATTCTTTGAACTCTGAAATAGAACGATAGTATAAAAACTTATCACCTTGGTCATAGTTTTTAGTATAGTTTGATAAAACTTCGACAATTAACATCGGGTTTGTTACTGTAGTTGTACCCTTACCTGTGTAAACTGGTTCACCCTGAATTACCATAACATCTGGATAGGTATACTGACGGTAACGAGGTATCCACAAACGCACATCACCAATGTAAACTTTGTACTGTTTTCCCTTTAATCCGAGTTTGAAAAGGGTAGCAATATTAAGGGCAATTTGATTATGATTGGTAGTGCCACCAGTCATTGGTATAATTTCTCCATCCCGATATTCACTCTTGTATTCTGCTGTTTCTTCTAGTTTTAAATAGTCTTCTGGAGAATAATAGTTTTGTTGATCTTTTAGTTGCATCGGTATTTAAAATTTTCCTTTGTTATTCTGTTGACCGTAAGTATAATTATTAGTTTTTAATCATCCTATTGCCTATTGCCTATTGCCTATTGCCTATTGCCTGTTGCCCCCTAGGTACCTAGCGCCAAATTTTGATGGTGTTGTCGAAACTACCACTGGCAAGAGTTCTGTTATTCGGACCAAAAGCAAGAGCATGAATGGTGTCTGAATGACCGTTGAGAGTGCCAATTTCTTGAGTTGTATCAACATCCCATAGCTTTATAGTAGTATCTGCACTACCACTAGCGAGGATTTGGCCACTACGGTCAAATGCGATCGCATAAACCCAACCATTATGTCCGTGAAGGGTGGTGATTTCCTGGGCAGTGCTAATATCCCAAAGCTTGATAGTACCGTCAGCACTAGCACTGGCTAGGGTCTGTCCATTGGGAGTGAACGCGATCGCAAGCACCTGGTCTGAATGCCCTTCAAAGGTGTGAATTTCCTGACCACTTAAGGCATCCCACAGCTTGATGGTAGCGTCAGCACTACCACTAGCAAGGATTTGGCCATCTGGCCTAAAGGCTACTGAATTAATCAATGATGAATGTCCGGTCAGAGTAGTGAGCTGCTTTAGGGTACGAACATCCCAAAGCTTAATGGTGCGATCACTAGCGCCACTGGCAAGGTGGTATCCTTGGGGGTGAAAGGCAATGGAATTCACGTCACCGGAATGCCCTGTGAAGGTGAAAATCTCCTTACCATTACGCACATTCCAGAGTTTGATGGTCTCGTCAGCGCTACCACTGGCAAGACTTTTTCCCTGAGGACTAAATGCCACAGCACGCACTTCAGCGGAATGCTTAGAAAACCAACCTCCAAAGGTAAGGATTTCCCAGGCTGTTTTCAACTCCCACAACTTGATAGTTTTGTCCCTACATCCACTGGCTAGGGTACGTCCATCAGGGCTAAAGGCTACAGAATAAATTTCATCGGAATGACCGTTGAGAGTGGTTGCTGCAAAAACGATAATCCTGGGATTACCTCTTGGTGGCCGAGAGTTGCTTGTTACATTAGTTTTACCAGTTTTACCAGTTTTACCAGTTTTACCAGTAGATTGGGGAGTTTGTTGATTACGGTGGAATTGCCCCCAGGTCAGACCAGCTTCGGTTTCTTGGGTGATTCCTAAATCGTCCATCACTGCGATCGCGGATTGATACCTGAGCTTGATGGAACTCTGAATCATTTTGTCGAGAATCCGACTCAATTGTCTACTGACGGGATTATGGAGCAAAAAATCCCGCCAGACAAAGCCATTTTCCATCGGATCGTATAAATTAAATGGCTGAGTTTGGGTCAATAAATGAATGCAGGTGACCCCTAAACTATAGATGTCACTGGCAAATACTGCTTTACCAAAGATTTGTTCCGGGGCCGCATAACCAGCACTACCAATAGTTGTGCCAGTTTTGGCTAAGGTAGTGCGTGTGGCATACTTGGCTGCACCAAAATCTACCAATACCAGGTCTGGGGGAGTGATAATGCCTTGGCCAGCACTGGGGCGGAGGATACCACGACGAATGATATTCTCTGGCTTGATATCCCGATGAATTACCTTACCTTGGTGGATAAAGTTGAGCACTGGTAACAACTGACTCAGGAGTCTACGAATCTGACTTTCTCGGAATGGTTCAGTTGCTGCCAACTCTTGAGCTAAATTTTCCCCATGGATAAATTCCTGAACTATGTACCAGTGATGATCTTGTTGAAAATGGGCGAAGAGTTCAGGAATCTGGGGGTGTTTGCCCAACTGTTCCAAGCGCAAGGCTTCCTGGTGAAATAATCGAGCAGCTCTGGTAGGATAATTGTTACCTTTATTGTTACCTTGATTATTAGCTTGATTATTACCTTGGGGGTAAAACTGCTTAATCACACAGTAGGATTTAGAGGCTTTTCCCTCGTCGATGGCCAAAAGGGTTCTGCCAAAGCCTCCTGCTGCAATCAGCTTAATAGCTCGGTATTGCTGTCCTAACAAGAGTTTAGTGCCGCAAGTTTGGCAAAACTTGTTGGCATCAGGATTGTAAGGCTTAGGGCAGTTGGGATTGAGACAGTAGCTCACAGAAACAACTGGTTAGATTACTTGTGTAAGCATTCAGCCGTCAGCTGTCAGCCGTCAGCTAATCAAGGGGAGGTAGTAAACAAGCTTACGGGCTGGTACGGCTGCTTGAAAATCTCTGCTAGTCTTACTGATCCGACCCCGTCCAGTTAAAGCCCCTGATAGCACCTCAAGTACCGTGCGCGTAGTGCATCAGCTGATAGCTGATAGCTGATAGCTGAATACTTACTTACTTGTATTGTTTCATAACCCAGAAATAGGTTGAAAATTCCGTAATCGCAACGCATTAGTTACCACAGATACTGAACTAAATGCCATCGCTGCACCAGCAATAATGGGATTGAGTAACCAGCCAAAGATCGGGAATAACACACCAGCCGCAATCGGAATTCCTAATACATTGTAGATAAAGGCAAAAAAGAGGTTAGTGCGAATAGTGCGGAAGGTAGCACGACTTAGTTGAA
This sequence comes from Moorena sp. SIO3B2, assembly GCF_010692525.1. Lineage (NCBI taxonomy): Bacteria > Bacillati > Cyanobacteriota > Cyanophyceae > Coleofasciculales > Coleofasciculaceae > Moorena > Moorena sp. SIO3B2. The sequence goes on along the minus strand of NZ_JAAHHE010000042.1, from coordinate 13,128 downwards.
TGGCTGTAATGATGCCTTGTAAATCCCCGGAGATTAGGGTCAGATCAGAAGCTGCGATCGCAACATCAGTACCTGTACCAATGGCAATGCCCACGTCTGCTTGAGCCAGAGCTGGGGCATCATTAATCCCATCCCCTACCATTGCTACAGTTTTGCCTTCTTTTTGGAGAGTAGAGATGATGCTAGCTTTTTGATCTGGTCGGACTTGAGCAAATACCCGATGGATGCCAACCTCGTTTGCGATCGCATCAGCAGTTTGTTGATTATCTCCGGTTAGCATTACTACCTCTAATCCCAACCGCTTCAAGGCTTTCACCACCTCAGCTGAAGCAGGTTTTAGGGCATCAGCAATGCCCACAATGCCTTCAACTTTACCATCAACTGCGATCCAAACTACCGTTTTACGGCTCGCCTCCCAATCCCCCTGATAGTCTGCTAAAGACCGATCCGGTTGCACCGTCACATCTGTGTCAATCCCTAATTCTTCCATCCATCGTTTTGTCCCAATCTGCACCAATCTCTTGCCCTTGAGCCCATCATCTGTCGGTTCGGAAGAGAAGAGGGGATGATCATGATCAACAATTGCCTGTACCCCACTGCCAGCAACAGCAGTAAAATTCTCTGGTGTTGGTAACTGCAATCCTATTCCCTGAGATTGGGCATAGCGCACCACTGCTTCAGCTAAGGGATGTTCCGAATGACTCTCTACCACTGCCGCTAGTTGCAACAAGTTGATTTCATTGCTGCCGGTAAAGCTGCCCAGTTCTGAGGAGGAGTCATAGATGCCTCCAACTGTAATAAAATCCGTTACCGTAGGTTTCCCTTCCGTTAGGGTTCCGGTTTTATCTAGGACGATGGTTTGCAGTTGATGAATCAATTCCAGACTTTCGGCATTTTTAATTAAAATCCCGTTTTCTGCGCCTTTACCAGTCCCTACCATCACTGCCGTTGGAGTAGCTAGACCTAAAGCACAGGGACAAGCAATGACTAACACCGCCACCATATTAATCATCGCTAGGGTAGGATTTCCTGTGGTCATCCACCAAACTCCAAAGGTGACCATTGCGATCGCAATCACTACCGGCACAAACCAACCTGTCACCTGATCTGCTAAGGTTTCAATCGGTGCTTTAGACCCTTGAGCCTGGTGTACTAACTTAACAATCTGTGCCAGTACGGTATCTTTCCCGACCCGAGTCGCCTGGAACTGGAAGCTACCAGTTTTATTAATCGTTGCTCCAATCACTTCATCCCCCGGCTGTTTCTTGACCGCAACACTTTCTCCTGTCACCATGGCCTCATCTACACTAGAAGCCCCTTCTATAACTATGCCGTCTACCGGAATAGTTTCTCCTGGACGCACTAATACCACATCCCCAACTTGCACCTGAGCCAAGGGAATATCCTGGGCTTGACCATGGCGAATCACACGAGCGGTTTTAGCTTGTAATCCCATCAATTTACGAATTGCTTCAGATGTCTGTCCTTTAGCCCGGTGTTCCAGCAATCGCCCTAGCAAAATCAGGGTAATCACTACAGCAGTGGTTTCATAGTACACAGGGAGAGTTACCCCTTGGGGTAGGAAAGATTTCAAAACAACCGGGGGCAACACAGTGGGAAACAGAGAATAGACATAGGCAGCACTAGTCCCAAGGGTGACTAGGGTATTCATATCTGCTGTTTTGTGTTTCCAGGCTTTCCATGCTCCAGTTAAAAAGGACTGTCCACACCAAAACAGAACCGGTGTGGTTAATACCAGCTGTAGCCAAGGATGATGTAACCAAGATGGAATCCAGGGGATAGATAATCCTGTCATCATCGGTAGTGAACCAATCACTAAGACAGTACTGAGCACAGCACCGACAATGAATTTTCGTTTTAGGTCAAGGGTTTCCGCTTGACGTTGCCATTCGAGATCATCAGGCTGATCACTGATATCCTCGATCGGGAAAGCTTGGTAGCCAGCATCACTGACTGTCTGTTGAATCAGTCTAGTTAGTTGCTGGTTAGTTTTTTGGGGGTTAGTTTCCTCGGTATTGTAGGTAATACTAGCTTCTTCTGTACCAAAATTGACGCTGCACTCTACCACACCTGGAACGGCTTGAATCACCGTTTCAATGCGTCTGGCGCAACCAGCGCAGCTCATTCCTTGTAAACGAAAGTTTTGTTGTTTCATGATTGACCCTCACCCTACAGTTAAAGGATAAACTCTCTAGTTTAGTGGAGAGTCAAGGGGATAAGTGTTAGTGGGTAAGGATTCAGCTTAAGCGCTACGCGCACGCTACGCGAACAGCCTTCAGCCGTCAGCCGTCAGCTGACGTAACAGAAATTAAACCAATGCTTAGGGAGTAGCCAAAAAATAAAATACCAGATTTTAGCTTGTAGGGTGGGCAAAAACATTTTGGTTCAAATGAGTCTTATAGATAAGATAACTTTGCCCACCCTACTTTAATTGGTATTTTTTTTACATGCAAGTCCCTTACCTGTTTTATTCAAAAGCTGTGAGCTGATAGCTGATAGCTGATAGCTGATAGCTGACCGCTGACCGCTGATAGCTTACATTTACTTTGTCTTATTTCCCCCAATCAGTTCACGAGCACGCAGTTTTACCAGAACTTTTATTCGGCGCTTGAATTCTTCAAAATCCTCTGCACTCATGTCTGTCTTCTGCCATGGTTCCCGTTGCATCAATCTTTTAAACCACTGATCCATGTTAGGATAATCAGTAAGATTAATCTCTAACTTCGGCAATAACGATATTGCTGCGACCGCAACGATATCTCCTAAGGTTAACTGGTCCGAAGCAAAGTAAGGGCTGTTTCCTAGCAAGTCTGATAAAAATTTGAGTACTCTATCTAGCTTCCGCTTGGCTAGTTTAAATTGTGGTGAATCTTCCTTTTGACAGATTAGTTGAATTACTGGGGAAAATAGCTCATTAGCAGTCAACAATTGTACCATCCGTACCTTGGCTAATGCCTCTGGTGAAGTTGGCAGCAGTGCAGGTGTGGGATATTTGGCTTCCAAGTAGTCCATAATTGCCAAGGATTCTACTAACCGCAAACCGTTATCTTCCAGAACGGGAATGTGATGAAAGGGATTAATTTCTAAAAACTCTGGTTTAAATTGATCGCCATCTAATTTAAGTAATACTGTTTCAAAGGTAAGGTTTTTTTCTAGTAACGTGAGCCAGACACGACGAGCATTTGGGGAGAGGGGATTGTAGTAGAATTTGAGCATCGATTATTTATCCGGAAGTTTACCTTTGAAGTTTAGCTTAAGTTTACCGAAAAAAAACTTTTGGTTGGTTGTTATAGCGCTACGCGCAAGGCATGCTAGCAATAGGCATGCTAGCAACAGTTGACTACAACAGCTTAGGTGCGCTCTTACCATTAAGAATTAAATTCGCCACGGGTCGCACTTTTGCTGCTTGTATCAATGTCCTAACTTTAATGCGTAGTGCTATATAGAGGTTCTAGCATTTATGAGGTACACTTTTCAAACTCAAAGTCCCCCTTATTAAGGGAAACGGGGGATCAATTTGTACCTTATGGGATAGATAATTGCTATAAAAGGTAAGATTAGTTCTGAAACTTCAGGGTCTGTGAACTCAAAAAGTTAGCTAGTGTAACGGGAGGGAAATTAAGAAACTAATGGGGATCGCAACAACCCAACCCTGGCACCACAAGTTCACCAAAACTAGCCCATCAGAGAATTTTCCCATACCTGAGTGATAGTCTGTCGGACATCAGCAAAGGCGGAAGCTAACCTAATGGGCTTACTATTGTTGGCAGTTCGTGTGATCGGCTGCTACTGTTTTGGGATCACTGAATTGAGTAGATTATAAATGTTGTGTGTTTTTTATAATAAATAATGGTGGGTTACGGCTTGGCCTAACCCACCCTACAAGATCACAATGATTGCGCTATGCCTGTTGTCTTGCGAGTTAAAGGATATAAGTTTTCGTTCTATATGGCTGATCTAGCTGAACCACCTCATATTCATGTCAACAAGGATAAGCATGAGGCAAAATTTTGGTTAGAACCAATCGCACTTGCTAAGTCAGTTGGGTTCAAACAACATGAACTTAACGAAATTGAACGTATCTTAAAAGCAAATCAGAGCTTTATTTTAGAAGTTTGGTATAAGGAGCTGAAAAAAAGTGATAGCAACTAAAGTTCAACTCCAGATTGACGACAACTACAATCCGATTATTCCCATTTACATTCCCAATCTGGATGAAGTTCGTATATTTGCCCACCAACTCCATGCCCAAGGGCTAACCTGGACAGGGGAAGCATTTAGCTGGTCAGCGGAATATACCTCTGAGCAAGCTAATCCACCATTAGACTCTCAAATGGAGTTTACCCCTGCTAGCTTTTGTATTGGTGAAAGTGGTATCTGGTTTTTCTCACTAACCTGGGAAAATGGCAAAGATCAAGAACCTGTTGAATTTCTAGACGATCGAAACCTTGTTTGAGAAATCGACTGAATGGCACTTACCTAAAAAGTCAGCCCTGAGATGATTGATGGTGCGTTACGGCTTCGCCTAACGCACCCTACGATATCTACAATATCAAATTATCGAACTTAGAAAGAACCGAAAAGATAATTACCAGGAGAATCTGGGTCATCACTTTTGTGAAATTGTTCAAGCAAGTCTTTAAACTGATCCTTAGACAAAGTGTTACCTGCTTTCAGATTTAGCTTAGAGCAAGCAATCTCTAATTCTTCATCGCTAACTCCCCAGGCTTTGAGCAAATTATAAAATTCTTCAGGACTTATAACACCATCCCCATTCTGATCAAACAGCCATACAGAAATACCAGCAGGGTTGCCCACCCTCCGAGCTTCTCAACGCAACTGATCAGGCAACTTGATCCGACTGATTGCCTGCTCTTGTTCCTTTAGGCATAGTTCCTGTTGGGCTATAATTTTTTCCTGTTCCAGAAATTTTTTATAAAGGGCTTGGACCGCAGCCATTATGATGCCATTATCATCAATTGACACATCCTTATGACCGACATTCAATCTATTATAAGCAGTATCAAGCATTAGTCTATTCCCTCACTTTGCTCCGACACCAAATCGGCAAGTTTTTCCAGCAAGCGGGCGTTTTTCTCCAGCTTTTCCTGATTTTGTGCAATGCGATGGTTTTGCTCTTCAATCAGCTGATTTAGCCCCTTGATGGAAGCCAGACAAACACCAATGGCGTCCATATGAAATATGTGCTTGTCCGTGTTGCCAAGACCGAACGCTCCGTAAAAATCCTGTGCCATTGGCCCCATATGACGGATTGCAGGATCCTCAGATTTATAGTTCCAGGTTTGGATGGGGATGTCTGCTAATTTTTTCAAAACCACTTGAGGATTGGTCGCCTCTACATTTTCCACAAACTCCGGATCAGCCGACAATGGAATTGCCCGCCGCGATAAACGCTTCATGATGTCGTTAACAATGCTCATGTTTTATTTGAGAACATAATGGTCATTCTGGAACAAATCTATGGTCAAAACGAAAGCAGAGCCCCTGTCGAGATCTCCGCTTTCCTAAAGTTTACGGCCAAGCCAACATTCAGAGCAAAGAGGCCAAAACCTGATCTACATCAACATCGGCAATGTTTTGCTTGAGGTGGCGATCGCTACGAGTACGAGCTAGTGCAGGCTCTGCGATCATCAAAAATGTGATGACAATGGGAAATACCACAACCAGGACAGATATTGCAGTAGTTAGCCACTTTTTCAGGTTCATTGGATTTCTCCTTAGATAGATTTTTAGGTAAAGTTGAAAGCCAAGCCAACATTCAGAGCAAAGAGGCCAAAACCTGATCTACATCAACATCGGCAATGTTTTGCTTGAGGTTGCGATCGCTACGCTGAGCTAGTGCAGGCTCTGCGATCATCAAAAATGTGATTACAATGGGAAATACCACAACCAGGACAGATATTGCAGTAGTTAGCCACTTTTTCAGGTTCATTGGATTTCTCCTTAGATAGTTGATTGTTAACGCCAAAACACAGATATCTCCAAACTACATAGAAATCATTTATGGGTTCTGAGCCAGTAAAGGTTGCACCTGTGTTTAAGCGTAGCAAGTCACGGGGTTATTCTATAGGAGACCGATCTAAGCTGTCAATAACAGCACCTGTAGATTCATAAGTTGTATCAAATGTTAACACAAGTTCATTTAGCTACAGCAGTGTCTTAGGATGGCTTAGACAGGGCGACATTTTCTTATCCAATAAAAATCCTATAGTTAATAGTTTACTCTACGGCTAAACTTAACCTTAAGTCCATCCCGGGGATGGGGAGTTGGAATCACCACCATTTCTAAATCTTGATCGGGCACTAATTTCCAGTCATAATCCCGGAGCAATTGAGCCGCGAAAATCCTCATTTCTAATTTGGCAAACTCCCTGCCTAAACATTCCCGTAAACCGCCACCAAAGGGGATATATCCAAATATTTTTTGTTTATCTTCTGTCCTCTCTGGGCCAAACCGATCTGGGTCAAAGCGTTGATGATATTGATAAATTTCCTCATCTTTGTGGGTTTCGGTAATTTGGCACAGTATAGTCCAACCTTGAGGAATCAAGTAACCGTTAAATTCAAAAGACTGAATAACCTTCCGAAACAGACCACTAACAGGCGGAATTATGCGCAGCACTTCTTTGAGCACTTGCTCTAGATACGTCATCTGCTTGAGATGTTCCATGGTTAGGGGTTCTGAACCAGAAAACTGCTGTTGTTCAGCACGGAGATGGGCAAGAACATCTGGATGCTGCGCTGTCAGCAGACAAAAGGATGCGATCGCAGAGGTTAAGGTTTCGTGGCCTGCAAACAACAACAGAATTACTTGGTCTTGGATGTCATCTAAACTCAAGGAATTCCCCTCGTCATCCCGGGCTTGTAACAATAATCCTAAGGCGTCCTGTCCGGAATTTTTCTGTTGCTGTCGCTGTCGCACAATGGTTTCAATATGGGTCAGCAATCCTTGACGAGCACGCAATGCTTTAGCAAACCTTGTCCAAGGTAGAGAAATTGGGATAGTGAACAATCCCTCACAAAAGTTCTTAAATACTTGAGCCAAAGCGGTTTGGGAACCTGCATCAGTTCCCATCAGCAAGGTACTAGCGATATCAAAGGTATAGTCCCGCAGTTCAGGATACCAGGTTAAGGTTCCCATCTCTTCCCATTTCTCAAGATAGTTGCTAGTAATGTTGGCCATGGTGGGAATATAACTAGCTAATGCTCTCGGTTGAAACGCCTGGGACATTAACTTGCGGCGCTTCTGGTAGAATTCTCCATTTTGGTTAGTCAGTGAGGCCGCTCCAAGTAAGGTTGCTGTGCTTTTGGGCCAGCTAGCAGCAACATACTTATTTTCGTTAGTAAACAGAAATTGATTCGCTTCTGCAGTAGTCATCGTCACCGCAGGACTACCAAAAATGTGGGTTTTGTAGATGCGCCCATACTTGTCTAACCGCTTTTTGTGGAAATTTCGATCCGTTAAAAAGCTGATGGTCTCACCGATAATGGGTAAACAGACATTACCAGGGGGCAATGGAAGCGAACGCATATCTTGAGTGGTGGTTTCCATGGAAATAAGCAAGCTGCAGGGTCAAGACTTATTATCTCTTGCCTGATCCACTCATCGAGGAAACCCTAATATCAAGTCCCAGTAGTAGGGTCTTTAGGGAGACCCTAAAGATAAATTTGTAGCGTAAGTCCTGACTAAGAAAGGTTTAACTTATGGGGATATTGCTAATGGTAGAATGTCTTGGGCGCATCTTTACTGTTACTGTTAGCAGCAGTTATTCCATGAAATGGATGGATTTCTCATAGACTTCTAGTTCGTAATTATTCACCATAACATAAGCACATGAAAAGCAATCCCTGTTTTCTTAGCTTTGCAGCAGTGACAACTGCTTTATCAGGAGCGATCGCGCTTAATCTCAGTCTTCCTAACCAGGCCGCCTTTGCTGCCTCGGTGACACAAAAAACTGCCGTTATTCTTGATGATGATGGCAGCCAGGATGGAATGACTGCTTGGGCTTACATGCTAGGCAATCCTCAATTTGACGTTAAAGCACTCACTCTTTCCCAAGGGATTGCTCGCCCCAACATCTTTGTCGATAATGTCGAGGGGATGCTAGGGCGACTCAATATCACAGGCATCCCTGTGGGAATCGGCAGACCTGATCCACTTGCAGGAAACAACGAGTTTCCTTCATTCATCCGAGATGCTTCGGATACCTTTTGGTCACCCTTTGTCACCTTGCCCGATAGTGCTCCATCTGTTGAAAGAAGGAATGCAGCGGAATTAATTGTAGAAACCGTTAAGGATTCACCTTCTCCTGTGGCTATCCTGGCAACGGGTCCACTCACTAATATTGCAGAAGCACTTCGCCTTGACCCCACTATTGTTGAAAATATCTCTGTTGTCCAAATCATGGGTGGTGCAGTGTTTGTGCCCGGAAATCTACCTGTGCTGCCTGATCCGCCTTTTTCAACCAATACAGTGGCTGAATTTAACATCTGGATTGACCCAGTAGCTGCTCAAGAAGTGTTTGAGGCGGGAAACAATGGCTTGAAAATTGAATTAACTCCCCTGGATGCAACAAACCAAATCGAATTCACTCGTGAAGATCAAGCGGCATGGATAGAAACTGGAACACCTGAGAGCTTAATTGCTGCCGAGTTATTAGACTTTGCCCTAACTGTTATCCAAAGTGATAATGACCCTAATCCCGTTTGGGATTTAGTTGCGGCATTAAATCTAAGTGAACCCAATTTCTCCCCTGAAACACCTTTGCATATTGAAGTTGATACACAGTCAGATCCAGGAACAACACAAGGACAGACCAAAGCGATTCAAGATCTTAGTCCGAATGTTTTAGTCTCTCTCGATCCTAGTTTTGATAATCTCCCATACAGTGCTAGTGGCGTTTTCGCATCCATTTCTGAACCCGCTTCTGTTCCTGAGCCTGCTTCTATTGTGGGTATTTTGGCAGCAGGATTGTTAGGAGGAGTTCTGAAGGTAAAGCGAGTAACTAATAAAGGATATATAGCATTTCTTAAATAGCTCAAGTACATAAGTTTGAGATTTTATGGAACACAGAACATGGCAAAAATATGTGTCTGTATCTTATTAAGATGAGAAACTCTATAGTATTCTAAATAGATTCAGCACCCCGTTAAAAACCATGCGGGGGGCTGACTAACTTACAAGTAAATAGCAAAAAAGTAATCAGTCCACTACGAGATCACAATGATCGAGCTACCCAATACTTCATATCGGAGTAGCCCGCAACCGTAGACCAAGTGCCTGTATTACCTTGAGAAAAGTGGCTAACTCTGGATTACCTTTCATCGACAACGCCTGATCAAGACTCTCATGTCCGAGATCCGTTTCGCGAGAAATTTGTGTCATTGCTTTGGAACGAGTAATATCCCGTAGAGCAGCCACTACCAAGGCAGGATCCCCATCTTCAAGAGCAGCTTCAAGATAGGCAGCCATATCTTCTTTGGTTTTCAGATGTTCTGCCACATCCCAGGGATGGGTTTTGATGTTGGTCATCACGATCTCCTATACCTTTTGTGCTAGATCTAGGGCTGTCTTGATATCCCGGTCTTGGGTGCGCTTGTCACCACCTGCAAGGAGGATTATCAAGGTACTCCCGCGCTGCACGAAATACACTCTCTAGCCAGGTCCATAGTTAATACGCAGTTCCGAAACTCCTCTTCCCACTGGTTTCACATCACCGGGGTTGCCCATCGACAAACGACGAATACGAATATCAATACTTGCCCTTGCTTGTCGATCGCGCAAGCCACTGAACCACTTGGAATAAGCTTCGGTCTGCCGGATTTCGATCATGGCTTGTATCCTAAGGGATACAAAAAGACAACGAATGTCTAACTAATATTTTAAGATATTGTAGCTCGCCACTCCTGAGCGACAACTCCCAAATAATGGAGTTATACACCAGACATATAATACATTAAAGAACCTTTGCTTGCCCACACCGGACATTTTCACAAACAAACATACCTCAACAAACCCCAGAAGTAGCAACTACGCCATCACCATCAAACCAGCTTGATCTAGAATCGGTATCAGTACCAATAACTCATCCTGTGGCAACCGCTACAGTTTCCGAAGCAGCAACAGTGGATAGTAAAACGTTAACTACCAGAATTGAAATTACCAGTCCACTCCTTGGATGGGGAGAACTCATCTTTGGATTACTGGTAGTAGAGTCGCTTGTGCTGGTTTCAATCAAGCAATTGATGTAGAGATGAATGTAGAGATAAACGATATGGTTAAAAATTGGTTTATTTACAGTATTGTTGCTATTACGGTGATGGGTTGTCAAACCACCACAATTAAAACCAATATCACTCAGTCAACCATAACAGGAGTGACCAATAATGTCACTAATAACAACGTTATTCTTAGTGATGCTCCTGAGAACTGGTGGCAGAAGACTAATATTCACGCTATGGCTGTTAGTCCAGAGAATCCGGAAATCCTCTATGTAGCCACCCATCATGGCTTATTGCAGCGTTCTGAAGCAGGGAAATGGCTGCAAGTTGGGGAAACTCGTTCTAATTTCACCAGCTTTGTGGCTCATCCTAAGGATAGCGGACGCTTTTATGCTAGCTTACATCCACCATCAGGAGGCAAGCTCGGTTTTCTGACTAGCTACAATCAAGGGCAACATTGGCAGCTCCAATCCCTGCTCGGGGTAGACTTTCTGACTTTAGCGATCGCACCAGCTAATCCCAAGGTAATTTATGGATGGGCGGTTTCTGGAAAACAAGGCTTGTTGGTTTCAAAAGATGGTGGCAAAACCTGGAATCAATTACCAGCGCAGGGACTGGAGGATAATCCCCATAACTTAGTAGTTGACCCGCGCAATCCTGAGCACCTGTTTGCCGCTACAACTCTGGGATTATTTGAGACTAGGGATGGTGGAAAAAGCTGGATTTTAGTCCCTAATTCTCAAGAGTCCCTTGTTGCTAGTTTGGCTCTGAAATCCGAAGCAGAAAAGACAGTAATTTATGGATTTCACATTCTTTCCGAAGACTCCGGAGGATTCTTTAAAAGTACCGATGGGGGTAAGAATTGGGAAGCCATAAGCTCAGAAACAGGAGACTTATTTTTGTATATGGCGATCGCCCCGTCTAATCCCGAATTTTTATACGCTGCTAATGATCAGAATGGGATATTACAATCCAAAGATAGCGGCAAAACTTGGCAACCATTATTCTAATTATATTACTAGAGTAAAGGGAGTCGGGAGTCGGGAGTCGGGAGTCGGGAGTCGGGAGTCGGGAGTCGGGAGTCGGGAGTCGGGAGTCGGGAGTCGGTAATCAAAAATTATCACAATTCATTTAGGTACCCTATAGAATTTATATTACTATTAGATTACTATTATATAGCGTTTATCATAGCTATGATGTACACATTATTTTTTGCCTATTGCTAGCATGCCTAGGGTGCATCTCATTTTTGCTGTTTGACACGGTGGTGCGTTACGGGGCGAGCTATCCAAACCCTGGCTACGAGGCGGAAAATGAGGCCCCCCTAACGCACCCTACGCAACTTTTTTACAAATATGAGATGCACCCCATGCCTATTGCCTCTTGCCTATTACCTATTACCTATTACCTATTACCTATTGCCTCTTGCCTCTTGCCTCTTGCCTCTTGCCTCTTGCCTATTACCTGCTCCCTGCTCCCTGCTCCCTAAAACCCAGATATTTATACTTCAATCGTCCTGAAAATTGCTATATATATTACTATGGCTATTAATAGATTTCGTTTACGTCAATTACACGCTTGGTTTGCCCCAATTATGGTATTGCCAGTGTTGTTGACTGTGATTACCGGTTCCTTGTTTCAGGTGGCAGCTCTTACTGATAAAAGTAGTGAATTTATTTGGCTTTTGGATCTGCACAAAGGAAAATTTGGTGCCATTAACTTACAAATGATTTATCCGTTTCTCAATGCCTTTGGTTTATTAACCTTAGCAATTACAGGTATTTCTATGTGGTTTCAGACTCGGCGACGGGTTATAGGGCAGCGCTCACGAAATAGGGAATGAAAACCCTATAGTGTGACCATAAACGTTATCCTATCGTAAGCATGCAGCCGTCAGCCGTCAGCCGTCAGCCGTCAGCTAAAAGCTCAGGCTATGGAACCTTCAGGTGATGTAACAGAGATTAAACCAATGCTTACTTGTTTTATTCAAAAGCACCTCAAGTAGCCCATTAGCTGATAGCTGATACGCGACACGCTGATAGCTGAATGCTTACATCCTATCGGTAGTTTAATCCACACTTCATTTAATAAAAAATTACAACAAACAAGCGGTCATAAACGAAGTTATAGCGCTACGCGCAAGTAAGAAGTCAGAAGTCAGAAGTCAGAAGTAAGCTATGACTGAGTTTCAGAGTTTAGGAGCGATGCAGAGGTGCGACCCGTGGCGAATTTAATTCGCCAACGGAAAACGCACCATTACGGTCTTGGGGGTTTCCCCCATGAGCGACTGCATCAAGACAATGTCAAACACCTTAATGCGTAGTGCTATATTAACTCAACTTAATATATAGCAATTCTCATAATCATGAGGTACACAGGATTTTTTACCACTCCCCCCACTCTCCACATTCTTACCCCTACTCCCTACTCCCTGCTCCCTACTCCTTAAAACCCAGGACTAAAGTACCTCACCGAATTGAGAACTTCCATAACACAGGCACTGCCCACCTGAGGATTAAGTTCCTGTAGGGTGGGCAGGGTCGCAGACAGATTCACCAAGCTGGCAATGTAGGTTGCTAGGCACTGCCCACCTGAGGATTAAAGACTATTCTCTCTTCCCGACTCCCGACTCCCGACTCCCGACTCCCGACTCCCGACTCCCGACTCCCGACTCCCGACTCCCGACTTCCGACTCCCGACTCCCGACTCCCGACTCCCGACTCCCGACTCCCGACTCCCGACTCCCGACTCCCGACTCCAGACTCCAGACTCCCGCTCCCAAAATCCCACCTCTGAACTCCCGTCACCTCTCAGTACACACCACGCAACCCAACCGCTGCATCAAAATAACAAAAACAACATCTA